>CAZGIO010000004.1:9657-25695 GCA_964525975.1 uncultured bacterium | reverse complement strand
GTTTCTTTGGCAGCTTTCATGGGGAGATATTCCCGTACTCCTTGAGAGTGTTTCTATCCATGACCTTGCGGGAGGAGCGGCGTTTCCAAGTGATGCGGAATTGTATCGACGGCTTGTTGTCACGGGAAACAGGGAAACGTTTCAGGCTGTATATCCCGGATGCGCCTGTCTGGAGATTACAGGCATGCCGCAGCTCAATGACGGCGGAGATCTGATCCAGCTGCAGATGGATGGCGCTGCTGGCGAATCCATTGAGTATGACTCCTCATGGCCTTCGGAATGCGCAAGCCTGGAAAGGATCAGTCTGACCAAAGAGCCGTTCAGGGAAAATTTTTACTCTGCGGACAAGGGGTCGCCGGGAGAACGGAACAATGCCGAGGATTACATGGATGAAAGCAGGCGTCTTGCCATTACAGAGGTATATCCCTTCGGCAGTTCTGATTTTATCGAGATCACCGTGATAGATGATGGAAACGGCGGGAGCGGCTGCCTGGTGAGTGATTATTCTGTCTCGGATATGGAGACGTCCAGCGCGCTTGCAACCGGGCTCTGCAGTACAGGGGATGTGATCCTTCTGGAAACATTGTCGCTGTATGATTACGGGGATCAGGTCCTCCTCAAACAGGGGGAGACATTGACGGATGCCATGGCTTACAGGAAAAAGTATTCCAATCTAACCGGGGATGAGCGCGAAGACATGGACTGGTTCGCAGGCACGGGATATGACATCGTTGATTTCGGGGAGCTAAACGGCACATTGTCGTTTCAGCTGGTTGAAGGCGAATGGATATTGAAAGGAGCCACGGCAGGCATAGGGGGAACGGCGGGGATAAAAACGGAAATCAGCGTGGAGCGCAAGTCACTGGACGGAGTTTTAATGATCGTAGTGGAGACGGAGACCGCGGCGGAGATAACAGTCAGATTATTTGACACCGGGGGCTTTGAAAGGGCGCTCAGGGAATATTTCCTGTTCGGATCCGCTGTGATCGAGCTGGAGCATAGCCTTGAGAAAGGGCTTTACATATATGCGGTTGAGGTGGAAAGCGGCGGCAGAGCCTTTTCCCGCGAGGGAGTCTTTGCCGTGCTATGACTAAGGAGGACGATATGAAAAGTGTTGAGGATTATGATCTTTTTAAAACGGCTCACAAAGTGAATATCTCATTAGCCGGACTCAGGAAACAAAGCGAGGACAGTCTGGTGCGGATGCTTGCAGAGGAGACGCTGCGGTTTGGCACAGGGGTGAACGGGGCCCTTCTTGAAGGAGGATACGGCGGGAAACAGATGTTCCGTCTTAAACTTGACGAGGCCTATGGGTTAATAAACAGAATGAAGTATAATGCCATGCTTATGAAGGAACTGGGTGTGAAGGCCGGAGGACTTGAGGAGGATATTGTCAATGTGAGCAAGATGATATCCGGTCTGCGTAATAAGATCGACAGGGATGAACAGGAGTGAGATTTATTCTGCTGGCTCTGGGAGTATTACTGCTTCCCGTCAGCATAACAGGGGAGCATCTGTACACAGATCTGGGCGGCAGTTCAATGACGGGCTACCTGGGACGTGATGCGCCATGTGTCTATGACAACCCCGCCGCCTGCGGGAACAGCAGCATGGCCGGCGCCCTCTATTTTGAAAAGTACGGGTTTTCAGAACTGGCCTGTTCCCTGGCCTTTTTTCAGGCACGCTGGCGCCAGTCAGTCATCGGTGTTTACGCCCTTGAGACTGGATGCGATCTATGGAAAGAGAGTACATATGTTTTTTATGCAGTCCACTCATGGAAACAACGGCTTTATTGGGGAGGAGCTGTCAAATATTTGACTACACAGGGAGAAGAAGAGCGGTTTCAAGGTTTTTCTTATGATTTTGGCGCTGTATGGTACGGCGGCATCCTGAACCTGGGTTTGTCGGTCAAGGATGCCGGACAGCCTGTGTTGGGTGATGAGGTCATCCATACTGTTATTGCTTCGGCTCTCTGCAGACGGGGTGATTTTGCCCTCTCCATGAAACATGTCTCTCTATACAGCCGTTACGCATATACCGTTGCGGGGATGCACTGGTTTCCCCGCTCCAATATACGCTTATCTTATGGTGTGAACAACGGGAACGATGAGCATCGGTTTGCGTTGTCTGTCCGCAGCGGGCTGGTATCCGCTGAAGTGGCTTATTCGCTTCATCCTGTATTGAAAGGTTATACGGCGGCGGGAGTCATGCTGTGGTTTTGAAATTTTCAGCAGTGGCCCTCATAATCTTCCTCGGAGTGCCCTATGCCTTGGGTTTTCCTCTGCCCTATGAGATCGTGGTGGAAAGTGAAGAGGATATATACAGGTACCTGGAAGAGGGTTTTTTTGAGGGATATGACTCTGAGGAGCTGGTGTCACTGTACAGATTCAAAACAGAGATCAATACAGCGGATTACAGCGAGTTGATGAACCTGCCCTATATGAGGTCGGCCTGGGCAAAAGCTGTGGTGAAAGCCAGGAAAGAGCGGGTCATCACCTCCCAGGAGCAGCTCATGGATATCACCGGGATGAGCAGACGCGACCTGATGCTCATCAGTCCGTTTATCACAACCCGCTGGGCCTCTGTGGTAAGAAGTGTGACTATCATTGAAAGCGACGGAGAGGACAGCGAGGCGCGGCAGACGTTTCGGATTCCCGGTTATCAGGGGGGAGTTAGATTGCAGGGGAGCAGAAGGACAGTCTGCTTGCTTGAGGGTGAAAGCGCTTTCTATGAGGATGAGAAGTACAGTGTCAAATTGGAAGACTGGTATCTGCGCGGTGATGCCGGAATCCTGGAGATCACAGCGGGGAATTATCGTGTATCATTTGACCAGGGGTTGGGTGTGAGCGGCGGAAGTATACGGTCGGCCCCTGGGATATTTCCTGATCTCTCTTCAGCTGAGCATTTTTACGGAGCTGCAGCAGAGGGACGCACGGGCCTGTTTTCTGCAGCGCTGTTTGTTTCGGATATAAAAAAAGATGATTATATCTATGTGCTTCATGACGGATTGTATGAATACACCAGTGTGGAGGATTGTGTGCGTGAGCGCGGCGCGGGCTGCCGCTGCGCGGTGAATACCGGGTCAGTTGAAGGCGCCGCCGGTGTGTATCTTTCAGGAGACCACTGGAAGACTATACGGTATTGTCTCGCAGGGAAATGGGATATCGATGCCGGCGGTATTGCCTGGGAAACTGCGGGAGACGGAGAGTCGTGGGCTTTTCAGGGCGCTGTGTCAGGGGGAGAAAAAGACCGTTTCAGCGCGCGCTATTACTGTAATCAAAGCCGGCTTGCGCTTCCCCTGTCTGATTCTCTCCGCAACAGCGTTGACAGTTACTGGGAAGGCAGCTACGCCGGGAGCTGGTCAGCGGCCAGTTACGGTGTCACAGTGCGTTCCAGTCACGGGGACGAGAGCGAGACGTTGACGTATGCCTACTGCCGTGTGAATATAAGGGACAAGGGGCGCGTCACCTGCAAGTACAACCGTTACAGTGATGCCAGCAGTTATTATGCTGTAAAATGCGGCGGCACGACTGCTGAGATACCTGTCTGGTTCGAGTATACCGCTTACGACAGCGGGTATGAGAAATACTCATTGGGTGGAAAACTCTCGGGAAAGAAAACAGGGGCCGACCTCTATCTTTCCTACGGAGGCGTCTATGAATGGACGTCCCGGCTCAATGCCTCGTTCACATGGGAACCCGGCAGAGGGATCTATGCGCGCTGCGGTTATTCATATTCAGATGATGAACCTTCCAGTCACGAGCTGCACATATCCGTGCGGGTATCTTTATATTGATTTTAAACCGCCCTGCGGTTACATTAGAGTCAGGGGAAATCTGGGAGAAAAGAATTCTCTGCAATAATTGACATATTTTGTAAAAGATTTATAATTGCTTATGATCAGGAAGGAGTTATTTGATGAAGAGAGCGCTTATAAGTGTCTGGGATAAAAGCGGTATTATTGAGTTCGCAACGGGTCTTGCCAAGGCGGGATGGGAGATTATTTCCACAGGAGGGACATTCAGGAAACTCACGGAAAACGGTATAAACTGCATAAAAGTGTCAGATGTGACCGGTTTTCCTGAAATACTTGACGGAAGGGTAAAGACTCTTCATCCCAAGATCCACGGCGGACTGCTGGGCAGACGGGATTCCCGAGAGCATGTGGAGCAGATGAAAGAGATGGGGATCGACGCCATTGACATGGTTGTTGTCAACCTGTATCCGTTTGAAGAGACCATCGCCGGCCCTGACACCTCGTTTGAAGATGCCGTTGAGATGATAGACATCGGAGGACCCACGATGATCAGATCCGCCGCAAAGAATTTCAAAGATGTCATCGTGGTGACAGATCCCGGCCAGTATGAGGCAGTGCTTTCATCCCTGCAGGAAAACGGGGACCTGGGTTATGAAGAAAGAAAGAAACTGGCGGCGTCTGTCTTTGCAAAGACTGCTTCTTATGATGCCGCGATCTCGGATTATTTGGGAGAAGATCTGTTTCCCGATAAGCTTTCCATATCATTTAATAAATTCATGGATCTCAGGTACGGAGAAAATCCGCATCAGAAGGCCGCAGTTTATGCGGCGCCGGAAAAAGACCCCTCTTCTCTGGTCAACGCGGAGATACTATGGGGGAAACCTTTGTCTTACAATAATATGATGGATGCGGAATCCTGCGTGAACCTTACATACAGTTTTAATGAGTCTGTGTGTACTGTGATGAAACACAGCAATCCGTGCGGTGTTGGCATGGACGGTACGCCTGCGGAAGCATACAGACGCGCGCTGAGCACAGATCCCATGTCCGCTTACGGCGGCATCGTGGCGTTTAACAGGCCCATCGACGCTGAATCCGCGGCGGAACTCAGGACGGCTTATGTGGAAGTGCTCATTGCGCCGGATTTCAGCGATGAAGCTCTGGAGATATTGAAAAAAAAGAAGAACCTCAGAATACTGAGGCTTCCGGGTGAAGATTTCGGACGTTATAAATACCGTGAATACCGGGCCATACGCGGGGGCATGCTTGTTCAGGAGTTTGATGATTTCATCGTTTCTCCCGATGATCTTAAAGTGGTGACAGAGCGGAAACCGGGAGAAGATGAATTGAAAGAACTGCTTTTTGCGTGGAACGTGGTGAAGACAGTTAAATCCAATGCCATTGTGCTGGGAAATGAAACGGGCACTGTGGGTATCGGAGCTGGACAGATGAGCCGGGTGGATTCTGTGAAATTCGCAAAATTTAAAGCCGATGCCGCGGGACTGGATACAAAGGGCTGCGTGCTTGCATCGGATGCCTATTTCCCTTTCAGGGATAATATCGATGAGGCTCATAAAATAGGTGTCAAAGCTATTATACAGCCGGGAGGATCCATAAGAGACCAGGAAGTGATCGATGCCTGCAATGAATACGGTATTGCCATGGTCTTTACAGGGATCAGGCATTTCAGGCATTGACAGGGGGAGCCATGAGAATTTGTGTTATAGGAAGCGGCGGCAGGGAACATGCTGTTTTGTGGTCGCTGGAAAAAGAGAAGAAACATAAGCTTTTTGCTGTGGGGGGAAACGGCGGCACCGCGGGTATAGCTGAACACATAGATGTAAACCTTGGAGATGTTTCCGCAGCTGCGGATGTCCTGAGTGAAAAGCGTATTGAGATGGCTGTAATAGGGCCTGAACAACCCCTTGTTGACGGACTGGCTGACATACTGATTAAAAAAGGCATTAAAGTACTGGGCCCCCCTGCGGCGGGAGCCAGGATCGAGGGATCCAAAGTCTGGGCAAAGGAGTTTATGGTAAGACACGGCATTCCCACTGCGGCTTATGAGATCTTTGATGATTTTGAAAAAGCCACCGCTTACGTGGAGAGCCTGGACAGATTTCCCGTTGTTATAAAAGCAGACGGCCTGGCTGCGGGGAAAGGCGTGATCATTGCTGAAGACAAGGGAGATGCAAGGGAAGCGCTCCTGGAGATCATGGTGGAAAAGAAGTTCGGCAGCGCGGGGAACCTTGTGGAGATCGAGGAGTATCTTGAGGGTGTCGAGACCTCTTATCTTGTCTTTACAGATGGTATTACTTATCGCCCCATGGCGACATCCAAAGACCATAAGAAAATATATGAGAAAGAAGAAGGGCCTAATACCGGGGGCATGGGCACTTTGTCGCCATCTCCTGTGATGTCCGGCGAAGTTGAAGATATTGTCCGGAAAGAAGTCATCGAGAAAGCCATTGAAGGTTTCCGGAAAGAGGGCGTTGATTACCGCGGCGTATTATACGCGGGCATCATGATAACAAAAGAGGGCCCTAAAGTACTGGAGTTCAACTGCAGGTTCGGAGACCCTGAGACACAGGTGATACTTGCACGGCTGGCTACGCCGCTGAGCGAGATCTCAGATGCTGTGTCCGCCGGCATGCTGGATAAGATAAATTTGCGCTGGCGGCCTGAATCGGCTGTTTGCGTCATCGCAGCATCAGGAGGATATCCCGGGACTTACGTGAAAGGCAAGCTTATCCGGGGACTGGACAGAGTGCGTGACGCTGTGGTGTTTCACGCAGGTACAAAAAGCGTGGACGGACATCTTTATACAAGCGGCGGGAGAGTGCTGGGTGTAACGGCTCTTGGACGTGATATAAGAAGCGCTGCTGAAAAAGCATATGAGGAGATGGAGAAGATTACTTTTGAGGGGATGTATTTCAGAAGAGATATCGGTATGATGGAGTAAGAAATAACTGAAGGGGGTTGTATGTTTGAAAAGTTGTTTGGACTGAAAAAGAACGGTACGAATATTCGTACTGAGCTGGATGCGGGTCTGGCCACATTCATGACCATGGCCTACATCATTTTTGTTAATCCGCTTATACTGGGTGACGCGGGCATGGATAAGGCAGCGGTCACAGCCGCTACATGTATCGCCGCGGCAGTGGGCACGCTGGTAATGGGGTTCCTCGCGAATTATCCCATTGCTCTCGCGCCGGGTATGGGGCTTAATGCTTATTTCGCTTATACTGCTGTACCATATATCGCAAAAAAACTGCAGGTCATGGGTATAGCAAGCGCTCATGAACCTTGGAAGATCGCTCTGGCGGCTGTCTTTATTTCAGGTATTGTGTTCCTTATTCTTACTTTCCTGAAAGTCAGGGAGATGATAGTAAACGGCATACCTGATTCCATCAAGCATGCGACTGCAGTAGGTATAGGGCTTTTCATCGCTTTTATCGGTTTGAAATACGCAGGCATCATCGTTGCCAGCCCTGCTACTTTTGTGACACTGGGAAATTTTACAAACCTTACCACTGTCCTTGCAATCGCAGGACTTCTTGTCACAGCGGTGCTCATGGCAAGGCGAGTCAAGGGAGCTATTCTCCTGGGTATTGTCTTCACCACTGTTCTCGGCGTGATTTTTGCCAATGTGCGTGTTGATTCTGTCTTTTCAGTGCCCTCAATCAGCCCCACTTTCTTCAAGATGGATTTTGCCGGGCTCTTTAAGATAGGTATACTGGATATTATATTCGTATTCCTGTTTGTGGATATGTTCGATACCATCGGGACTTTGATCGGTGTGGGAGAGCAGGGCGGATTTATGAAAAACGGGAAACTGCCCAGAGTAAACAAAGCGCTCACAGCTGATGCCGTGGGTACCACATTCGGCGCCATGACAGGTACATCCACAGTCACTTCATATATTGAAAGTGCGGCAGGTGTGGCCGAAGGCGGAAAAACTGGACTTACATCTGTATTTGTGGGAATCTTTTTTCTCTTCTCACTGTTCCTGACACCGCTGGTGACCGCTATTCCGCAATATGCCACTGCGCCTGCGCTGATCATTGTCGGCGCGCTCATGACCAAGAACGTCACAAAGATCAAATGGGATGAGATGACGGAACTCATACCTGCGTTCCTTACAATGATAGCTATTCCTCTCACATACAGCATCGCAAACGGAATTGCAATAGGATTCATCTCATATCCGATTATTAAACTGCTCACAGGGAAGGGAAAGGATGTCAGCGTGCTGGTATATGTCCTTGCTGTCCTGTTTGTGGCCAGATATATTTTCCTTTCTGTATGAAAACAGGAACCGGAGATATCAACAGGATCTTAACTGTATTGAAAAACGGTGGGGTAATCGCTTACCCCACCGATACCGTTTACGGATTGGCGGCAGCGGCAGATAATGCCGACGCTGTTTCAAAGATATTCAAACTAAAAAAACGCTCCTTTGACAAAGCCCTGCCTCTGCTTGTTTCAGATATTGATATGATACTTGAGCTGTGTCCCGGGCTGGATGGGGAGACAGAAGGTAAAATCAGGCTGTTTCCACGTGGTAAAGTCACTTTTGTGCTGGATTCCGGTATAAAGCGGTATCCGTTCCAGGGTTCTACTGTGGCTGTGAGGATGCCTGACAGCGAGGCGCTGATCGACGTGATAAAAGGTCTGGGCTGTCCCCTGGCAGCTACGTCTGCCAATCTGGCAGGTGAACCTGAACTGGATTCCGGGGATGAGATCAGTGCTGTTTTTCAGGGAGAACTTGATCTTGTGGTACAGGGTGAGCCCGGAGGAAAAAAACCGTCATCGATCATATCATTTTCAGGAGACATGCCGGAACTGCTCAGGGCTGGGGCTTTTGACAAGCAGCTGATCAGGGCTCTCACGGAGATCAAGACTAATGTGCTTATAGTGTGCACGGGAAACACCTGCAGATCACCTATGGGAGAAGCCTACGTTCGGCACACCGCTCCCGGATGGGTCTCAGTACGCTCCGCGGGCACTGATACCGCAAATGGTTTGCCCCCGTCGGAATACTCAGCGAAGATCATCGGGGAGACTGGCGAAATGCCGTCATCATCCGCCAGGATGAGCCGGGATCTGTATGACTGGGCTGACGTCATTCTTACCATGGAGGCGTATCACAGAGACAAGATCGATGCTCTTTACGGCTCCGGGAAAACATTTACTCTTGCGGAATATGCTTCAGGCGGCGGCGTGATAGGCAGAAACGGAAAGGCCGCGCCGGGACAATCCGGTGTGAGCGCAGACGTGCCGGATCCAGTGGGCTGTTCCGAATCGGTATACAGAAAAGCCTATGAGATCATACGGCGGTATGTCGACGCGATTAGATGGAAATGATTTTGAAAAGAAAACCGCGTCTGATCACATATTACATAACTGAACGATGCAATGCCTCTTGTCCGTTCTGCGATATATGGAAAAAGAAAACGCCCCGCGACGCAGATACTGAAACCGTTAAAGAGCTGTTGACGCAAAGCAGGAAATTATTCGGGCCGCTTTTTCTGGATCTCACCGGCGGGGAGCCGCTGCTTCATGACAATGTCGCGGAACTGCTGCGTTTTTCACGGCAGCTGGGTTTTAAGACGTCCATTACCACGAACACGAAATGTTATGAAGCGGTTTCAGATTCAATAGCGGGAGAAGTGGATTTTCTTCTTTTTTCTCTGGATGGAGACCGTGAATACCATGATGGTAATAGAGGTCCGGGAACCTATGACTCAGTAATGAGCTCCATTGAGAAAGCACGAAGCCTGGGGGAATATCCCGACATACTCATGACAGTCACAGAAAATAATCTGGATCTGATCCAGCATGTCTATGATATTGCAAGAAGGGCGGGGCTGATACTTCAGCTGAACCCGGTGTTCTCATATTTTAAAGAGATGCCCCTTCCCGTTGAAGCCCTTGATGAGATGGAACGTATGGGGAAAAAGCCCGGTATCTACCTGAACAGAGCTCAGACCGCGTTGATCCGCGGCGGAGGGAACAGAAGAGAGAAGCCGAGATGCAGAGGGGTGAGCAGTAACCTCGTTTTTAATGTGGACGGGGATATCCTGCTTCCATGTTATCATCATCAGACCGAGGCTCTTTCAACTTCGGAAGGCCTTGACAAGGCATTTTTATCCCCGGAGCGGATGAAAGCCGTGAAACTGCAGGGCACTTACCCCTTTTGCGAAGGCTGTACTATTAATTGTTATTTTGACCCGTCATATGAATTCGTGTATGATATACTATGTGTAAAGAGCCTTGGAAGCAGGTGTAAATACGGTGCTGAGAGGTTCATAAAAAGGCCGTTGAGAAAGATAATGACAAACAACCGGAGGTAATTATGTTCTTACCTGTATGCTACGCTGAAGTGCATCATAAGAGATGGTTCATACCTAACCTGCTGTGGCAGAACGAGCCTGAGATATTCGCTGATTTTCCCAGACGGATGGAACCATCTGCAAAGGTGTTCCCCGTGGTTTTAAATATCAAAGATGCTGACGCTTTTCCCGTATATCTCAGCGAGGTCTCTGTATCATTCATGGGTAAGGGTGAAAAAACCGAGATCCTGCTTTTTAAAGGTAAAAAACTGATCAAGGAAAGGCTTCTCCAGCTTCTTTTTCAGGCTGACCTCGCGGGTATTGAACGGCCTGCCGGTGTGGTGCCTGTTGCTGTAAAGATACATTACTGGCTTAAGGGAAGAAAAAAAGTTGTTTTTAATCATAATTACAGAGCGGCTCCAAAGGAGCTCTGGTACTGTAATTTCTCGGAGCATCCTCTGCCGGCTCCCGCAAACTGGTATCCCGGGGACATGCACTGGCATTCATCATATACGGAAGATGAGATCGAGTTCGGTCAGGATCCCGCCAATGCCATGGAACTGGCCAGGGTTTCGGGGATGAAGTTTCTGGCGGTCACTGACCATTCTTATGATCTTGATGATGTCCCCGGGCATTATCTGGAAGCGGATGATTCCCTGGTGAAATGGCAAAACAGCAGAAAAGAGATTCAGCGGCTAAATGACAGCAACGTGGATTTTGTCCTTATTCCAGGGGAAGAGGCAAGCCTGGGGAACGCAAAGGGCAGGAATGTTCATGCGCTTATACTTGATGATGATGAGTTTGTCCCCGGCGCGGGGGATTCCGCTGACAGACCATTCAGAAACAGACCGGACAACAGACTTGAAGATTACAAAGGCAAAGGGCTTGTGATCGCGGCGCATCCTTTTGAGGGAGATGCCCCCATGCCTTATCTGTTTCTCAGGAGAGGCCGCTGGTCTGATGATGACCTGAAAAAAGCCCATGGCATCGAGTTTTACAACGGCCTGAAAAACCGCGGATATGAGAAGGGAAAGGCCAAGTGGATTGAACTGCTCTTAAAGGGTGAGAAGATATTTACTTACGGGGGCAGTGACGCTCACGGTGATTTTATACGCATGTTCAAGGTGAAAGTGCCGTTTTTACGCCTAAAGGCTTGTGACGATCACCTTACCGGCAACCCCCTTACCTATGTCTACTGCGAAAAACAGCCGAATAAGAGACTGCTCATGGATTCACTGCGCAATGGCCACTGTTTTGTCTCAGACGGCCCCGCTCTGGAACTGAAGATCCGGGTGAAGAAAGGTTATCTCATCCCCGGAGACACATATGAATCAGGCGGCGAGTTTTCCGTATCCGTGAGGGTTGTCTCTTCTCCGGAGTTCGGCTGCATCGACAGACTCCTTGTGATACACGGGACATGCGGGGGCGAAGAGTCTGTCACTGAGTATCAGTCATCTGATTTTGATTCTTTTTTTGAGATGAAGATCGATGTTGAGGAAAAAGGGTATGTGAGAGCGGAAGTATATACCGATAAAAACAGGACGGCATTTACAAATCCTGTCTTTTTTGAATGAGGAGCGGTATGAAAAAAAAGCTCAGGGTGTGGATAAATCTGTCGGTGCTGGTGTGCACGACTATTATATTGTCCGCCACGGCTCTTTTTTCCATGTCGAATATCTATTCAGGCCTGAAGAATTTTGCGTATTACAAGAACCTGGGCAGACTGGGTCTCATTATGAACTGGGACTCCCAGGCGCGGGAGATTGTCATCAGAGATGTCCAGCCAGGGAGCAACGCTGACAATGCCGGCCTTTTGCCCGGTGATAAGATCACGGCCATCAATGGCGTGACTCCAGTTGGCAGCAATGTCTTTTCAAATGAGATATGGGGAAAATCCCTGGCGGGGGAATCTGTGACGCTGACTGTTGTCAGCGGAGGAAAGATCTCAAGCGTCAAAATCGAGAAACGTATCGTCTCTCTGCTGGAAAGGCTTTCGGGACTTCTTCATGGCGTCGTGCCGCCTCTGTTCATGTTTTTCTTCACGCTGGCTGGACTGCGCATGCTGTTTAAGCGGCGCGATCTGGTGGCTTCGGCGGCTGCGTTTTTCCTTTTTACAGCGGCATGCTATATTTTTTCCGCGGGGGGGATAGGCTATGGCGCGGTATCAACGGAGATCATATCCAGGTTCGGGAATATTTTTATTTATGGCACTGTGCTCATGCCCGGGGCGTGGATGGCTCTGTACGCCTCTTATCCAGCCAGGCGCCGGTTCCGTTCTCCTTTCAGCTTAGCTGCATACCTGCTTGTGGCAGTGCTGCTTCCCGCTGCGCATCTTTACGCGGCTGCCGCAGGAGTCAGTATATTCAAAGGCAATATGTATCACCTCACAATACCGGGAGCATCCGCTTTCCTGCTTTACTGCGCGCTCTGGATACCGTTTTTCCGAGGGGAAAACATATACAGCGTCAGGAGGCGCCGGCAGTTCCGTCTCATGAAATATGGCATACGTTTCGGGTTTACATCTCTTTTCGCGGGCTATATCGTCCTGTTCGCTTCCGAGATGCTCCTTGAACGGATAACATACTTCTATATATGGGCTGCGGTGCTCTTTTATCTTCTGTTTCAGCTGGGAGGCATGGTCATCCCGTTTGCTTTGAGTAAAGTGATATTGAAAAAGAATCTGCTTGAGACCGAAGCGGGGCTTCGGAAAGGGGTCGCCTATGCCGCGACGCTTGTGATATCAGCGGTATTATATGGCATTTTTGTCTTCTATGCGGTTAGCACAGTGGTTGAGATGGCCGCGTTTTCCGACGAGGCGGGAAAGATATTTGTGGTGATCTTATTAACGGCATTTTTTACACTGCCCACGGGATATTATGTGAGACTAATGAAACGGATGTTCTATTCTGAGGAAAGGCTTTACAGGGAAGCCCTCAAGGAACTCACAGAGAAACTCCTTACGTACAACAGCATCGATGTGATCTTTAAAAGCGTGGAAAACTGGATGGGACATGTCATGGGGCTAAAGACCGTGATCCTGCCCTATGCGGAGGGAGCCGGCTTTGAAAATATTCCGGCGCAGCTGGAACCTCCCGCGGGTATTATCGACAAACTCAGAGACGGCAGCAGTTTTTACTGGGATGAAGAGGAAAACCATATATTAAGCCGGGAACAATACCTATGGATAAGGAAGAACAGGATCGCGATCACTGTGCCTCTCATATATGGCGGAGATCTTAAAGGTGTTATGAATTTCGGATATAAGCAGAACAGCGAATATAACGGCGGGGACCTCTCCATGATGAAAAGAGTGGCGTCCCGTGTGGCGGAAGCGGTAAATCTTGTGAACTTTAAAACGGAGCATGTGCAGAAACGGCGTCTTGACAGGGAAATGGAACTGGCGCGTATGCTACAGAGACGTCTTCTACCCGAAGCCATACCCGATGTAAAAGGAGTGGAAATATTTGCCAAGGCTGAACCGTGTTATGAAGTGGCGGGAGATTATTATGATGTGATAAGGCGGGATGACAGAAAGACCGTCTTTATTATAGCCGATGTGAGCGGCAAAGGCGCAGGGGCGGCCATGGTCATGAGTCATCTCCATGCAAGTATTCATGCCATCGTGGAACTGGGACTGCCGTTGAAAGAATGGTGCGCCAAATTGAACAATATCGTATATGAGCACTCACTGCCCACGCAGTTTATCACCCTTGTCCTCGCGGAATGGGATGCTGATAACCGGGTGCTTGAATATGTCAATGCGGGGCATAATCCTCCGTTTGTCTGCAATGGTGATGAGGTTACCCATGTAATGGAACCCACTGGGATACTGCTGGGCGCGTTCAGAGACCAGAAGTACAGCAGCAGCAGGATCAGAATTAAAGAGGGCGATACCGCCGTCTTTTACACAGACGGACTTGAGGAAGTCTTCAATGAGCGGGATGAGATGTACGGCGACGTGAGGTTACGCAGATATTTCACGGAACATGCAGA
The DNA here is from genome assembly GCA_964525975.1 of uncultured bacterium. GTDB lineage: Bacteria > Macinerneyibacteriota > Macinerneyibacteria > Macinerneyibacteriales > DSCS01 > CAZJQC01. The sequence continues at coordinate 11,610 of CAZGIO010000004.1, read as the reverse complement.
GGGCCGGCTTGACGGAACAGCCGCGGGTCTCTGGGAGCAGGTGGAGCGTTTTTCAGCTTATGCCCCCGCTGAGGATGACAGGACGCTGCTGCTTATCCGTGTTCTCTGACAGCCCGATTTCTTTATTAGTTTTATGACCCGGGGCAGAGGAGAAATAATGAAAATATCCCGGAAATTATATCTCAAGAACGGTAAATATATGAATATTATTCAGTTTGAAGTATTTTTTTAATATCTTAAAAACGTTTAAAAAAGCAATGACTGCAATTGAAAAATAGTTCCACGGTGTTATAATAGTTCTGATAATAAATACCACAAGGGGGTTGACGATGAAGAAAGTTGTTTTGGTTTTACTTGTTATGGTTATGTGTATCTCTTTTGTTTCCGCCAAGGAGCTGGAGACATATGAGAGAAAATCAATGTTTATATTCCCTGTACAGTACGGGGACTTCGACAATGAGCTCTGCTCTCCCGAGAGGCAGGAATTTGTCGCCAATAAGATCGATCAGATGTTTGTGAAAGAATTCCAGAGACTGGACTTCTTCAATGTTGAGACTGATCAGCCTTTCCAGACATTCCTGGATGACGCGGAAGCATATATCCGTGAGAACGCAAGGGATATTGCTGCAAACAGGATGGAAGCCGACGGCAAGTTCAAGGAAGCCATGGTTACCCTGGATGATCTCCTGAAGACACTGGACAATTCATTCGCCCTGGTGCCTTACGTGGATGACGTGCAGGAGACAGTAAAGACAGAGACCGTTGAAGAAGACGGCAAGGAAAAAGAAGTCGTCACAGGTTACAGCTATAAAGTATTCCTGAGTTTCGAACTTTATAATGTAAAAAGCGGTGAGAAAGTAAGGACAGTGAAAGTGGATAATGCCACTTCCATCATGGGAATGCTTATGTCAGGACTGGGCAATCTCCAGAATGAAGCTGTAAAAGGACTCACAGAACTTGAAACCGAGCGTGAGAATCAGTTCAGAGGCTGTGTCTCAGGCCTTATGACAGTGGCCAAGAAGAAGATGCGTTCACTGCCTGAGTTCCAGATCAAAGCCGTTGCGTCTACAGTGACTGCTTCAATGATCGGTTTTGACATGGGTAAGGATACAGGCATTGTCATGGATCAGAGATATAAAGCGTATACATATGACGCTGAAGGCAAGAAAAAAATGACTGCATTCGCCAAGATCAGGAAGATAGACCAGAGCTATTCAGAAGCTCAGGTATTGATCGGCCGCAGTGAAGAGGGCGACCAGATACTGGAAGATCCCAAACTGGGCATCAACATCTACGCCGGTATGGGATTTGCGCCGTTTAAGATGGAAGCAGGCACTGCTGAGTTTATCACAGGACAGCATCTTGCATTCCTTATCGGCGCTGAATACAACCTGGCTCAGTTCACCAGTATTTCCGAGTTTTATATTGCTGTAAACGGCAGGTTCTATTCACCTCAGTTTGAAGATATAGAATCCGCTCCTGATTTTAATGAGATTTGGGATATGTCAGTGGCAACCATAGATGCCGGCATAGTCAAGAAATTCTACCTCTCAAGATTTGCTGTGACTACGGGTATATACGGAACGTACTCCTCTGTGACATGGACGGAAGAAGAAGGGCTCTCAGCATGGGAAGAGATCAGCGCAAGTTCTATGGGACTGACATTGAGAGGCGGTCTTGAGATGCTCATCACTCCTGAATTTTATGCATACGGTAATGTAGTGCTTGACATGGTGGGTAACCCATCAAAAGTTGATGTTGACGGCGAGGAAATGGATTTTGAGGATCCTTTCGTAGGCCTTGATGAATTTAACGCTTCCGGCGTTGGCATCATGTTCGGTGTCGGATTTACATTCTGAGATATAGCAGTATGAACTTAAGCCGCGCCTGCCGCCGCTCAACCCTTGCTGACATGGGATGCAAACACCGGCTAGATCACAGGCTGCCGGACAC
>CAZGIO010000004.1:0-9647 GCA_964525975.1 uncultured bacterium | reverse complement strand
GTATGAACTTAAGCCGCGGGGTCAATACGCCCGCGGCTTTTTTATGTAAAGGAGGAACAGTATGAAAAAAACGGTTTTAGTTGTCATCGCCCTACTGGCGTTTACAGCCGCCGCTTTTTGCCAGATCACTCCCATAGATGAGAAGACTGTACAGGTGAGAGTGCAGGGAAGAGGCAAAAAGGTTGAAGACGCGAAGATGGATGCTGTAATAAACGGCGTGGATCTCATAGTCAAGGATATGCTCACCATGCCCGAAGAGCAGATGAAATATCAGCAGAACAGAGACACATTCCTTGAGACAGCCGCTCAGTATCAGTCCGGCCGCTATACATTCAACGGCAAGACCACTGCAAAGGGCGTTTACAACGGTAAAAAATACAAAGTAACAGTGACACTCACTGTGAAATACAACAAGGAAGAGATACGCAAGAACCTTGAGATGATGGGCATCATCGCATCTTCAGGGGATCTTCGCAAGCAGCTGGATAATTTCTCCATCATGCCCTATGTGGATGAGGCGAAGACTTCTCCGGCGTTCTATAAGAGAAAAGACCTGGCTTACGCCAAGATAGGTTCTTATCTCCAGAATCAGCATATTCCCTTCATCGGCGAAGAGGAGATCAAGGACATAGAGGCCAACGAAGAGCTCATCAACCTTGAAAAATCCAACGCCGGCGAGGAAGAGGGCGAAGAAGATATGATGCTTACCCTTGCCAGAAACACAAACGCTGATTTCTACATAAAAGTCATCGGCAACGTGGAAGAAGCCGTATCAGACGGCATGAAGGCATTTAAGGTAAGTGTTTCCATCAGCGCCTACACTGTCATGACCGGAGAGAATATCGCTTCACAGACAGGATATTCACGTCCCCTGACATTGAGTTCCAGGGATGCCTCCATATCAGCGGGTATGGAAGAAGCCGTGAACAGCGCCAGGGATGCTATCATGAACAAGCTGAGACACTTCTGGGAAGACTATGGCGCAGACGGCAGGCCCTATAAACTGGTCTTTTATGATTATTCATTCGGTGAAGTGGCCAAGATACGCCGCGTGCTCAAGGAGATGTCAGGACGCATCAAGCTGGGTAAAAAAGCGGGCAATGTGACATCGTTCACAGTATGGTATGACGGTCAGATCGACGACCTTCTCTTTGAGATTCCCGGCAGAATGGAATTGAACCTTAAAGAGGATCCTGTGGTTCTCGGTAATACGCTGAGATTCTTCAGGGAAGCCCAGTAAACGGGAGGTGTGTTTATGAAAAAGACACTCTTTATGATATTATGCATGGTTACAGTATTTGTAACCGCCGCTGCGGCTGTGACAGTTACTGCCACAGGCGTGGGTCCCACAAAGAGGGATGCCGAGATGGCGGCTCAGAGAGCCGCTGTGGAGCAGGGAATAGGCACCATGGTGGATTCAGAGTCCATCACGGAAAATTTCATGCTTGTGGAGGATAAGATCCTTTCAAAAGCCAGAGGATATGTGAAAAAATATAAAGTCATATCTGAAAAACAGGCTTCCGACGGCAACTGGGACGTGACCATAGAAGCGGAAGTGGAAGAGGGCAATCTGAAAAACGACCTCAATGCCATCGGTATACTCCGCGCAAAGATGGGCAATCCCAGAATACTGGTAATCTATAATCCCACTATCAGGGATTCCATACAGGACAGAAGGGATGCCGTGGTGAGTGAGGCTTATGAAGGCATCGTGGAACATCTGGCTGAGATGGAGTTCCCCGTTGTAAATAAACGGATTGCCGATAACTTCACGTTGAGGAAATTTTCCTCCTCTGAGGAGATCTATAAGGAGTCCGCGGGATTCGGTCTTGCAAACCAGGCTGAATATGTGCTGGTCTTCAATCTGAAAGCACTGCCCCAGAGTTCCACTTCGGCGTTTGAGAGAGCCAGAGTCATGATCAGCGGAAAGATCATCAATACATCTTCCGCGCAGATCTATGCTTCTATCTCAAAGAAAGTAACAGGTATCGACAAGGATTCCAAGGATTTTGCCCTGCGTAAAGCGGGACGCAAAGCGGGAAAAGCCGCGGGTAAGGTCATCACTCAGAAACTTCTGAAAAGATGGGAGTCTGATTCAGTGTCAGGGCGCCCTGTGGTGCTTGAACTGCTGAACATCGATGATTTCTCGATCATCATGGAATTCAAGACAAGCCTGAAAAACGCTTACGGTGTGAAGAACCTCAACCAGAGGGGTTCCACCGGCAAATCCGTGGAGTATGAACTCACATACGCCGGGGATATTTCAACACTGAAAGATAATGTATATAAGATCTTTGATTCCATGGCTGTAAAGATCGCGCCTCCTGTATCAGCAGGTGACAGGATCACAGTGGATTTTTCCAAGAATCCCGAAGATGTTCCCGAAGAGGAACCTGTGGACACTGATATGCCTGTAGACGGTGATGACGCTGACAACGGCGATGATAATACAGACGACGTGGAAGTCAACGAGGAAACAGTCAACGGTTAATCGATCAGGGGAAGGCGTTCAGCCTTCCCCTTCGTATTTCATGCATATCTCATCCCGGACGATAATCCCGTTAAGACCGGGCAGTTGACGGGAGTGATCAACTGAATGATCGAAATCTCTTATAATGGATGAAAACCTGAAACCGCATTTCTGGAACAGGGCCATGGCTTGAAAATTATCATTTGTAACTGCCGTTTCTATGACGGGTTTTCCTTCATAACGGGCTTTTTCCTTAAGATGGTGTATCAGGAGGCGGGCTATGCCTTTGCGGCGCAGTTCCGAGTGGATGGAAACGATCCTGTAGCCGGCTTTGTTCTCGATGAAGGCAAGAAGCCCTGCGATGAGGTTGTCTTTGTAAGCGGTCACTGTGCGGATATCGTTCACGGATATTTTTTCTCCGCAGACAGTTATTGCGCTGCCGTTCCATTTGTCTGTGAGATAAGCGCGTAATTTGGCTGCTGAAGCCGTTCCGAATTTGACAGTAACGTCCTGAAGTGGCTCAAGGCCCGCTGCAGTGGTGGACTCCGGAACGAAATCCTCATGTATGATATGGGTGATGGAAGCCGAGGGCTCCCTCAGTTTTTCCCTGATAAACGAAGGATAAAGAATAAGATCGCTGAGTTCATTGCAGTCAAACCAGCGGAATAAAAGTTCTCTGCCGTTTTCCACAAAGGATATGGTGTTGTTTTCCTTGTAATAGGGGTGTCCTTTGCTGAATTCAGCCTCATAGTAAAAACCTGTGTTCTGATGCTCTTTTCCGTTATGTGTGAAAAAATTTTCCACTATCCATACCAGCGGGCCCACGGTGATATCTGTGCGCAGTTCCTCCCTGATCTCACGTTTTAAAGCTTCCGCGCTGTTTTCGCCGAAATGACATCTTCCCCCGGGAAGGACCCAGAAGCCGTTACCCTGGATAGTGTGGAGGAGGACACGGTTGTTGTTTCTGAAGATCGCCGCGCATCTTAGGTTAAAGGCTTTATGGTCTTTTGTGACGCTGATCATGTCCATAAGGTTTCTCCCTGGAAATCAGGATATTTCTGTGAGAGATCAGCAGCGGTGTCCTTAATGATGTTTCTGGAATCAGGCAGATTCATGGCCCAGTGTGTAAACAGCCTTCTTATCCTGGATATGTTTTTAACATTTAAAGGGACGCGGCGCAGAAAACCGCATATGGGCGTCACCAGTTCGGGAAAATCAGAGAACGAGAGTTCACAGAGTATCCTGGACATGAGATAATCGGAGCCGCTCTGTATACATGAATTGCACAGCTTCATCACCAGATGTTCCCGGTTTTCACAGAGGGGATCTTTTATGCTGCTGATCCATGTATCCTCTTCTGAAAAAATGTTGGAACACATTATAAAAACCTCCGCTTATTAGTATAAGATACGTAACAGGGCAAAAAGGTTTCAAAAAGTCCTGATCAGCGTCCCAGGCAGGACTCATGGAAGACCCGGAACAGCTTCAGCTGCTCAATGAAAACTTCATACATCATCTCAGGGTGCCATTGCACGGCTGTGATATTGTCTTTCTCAAAGGCCTCGATGTATCCGTCCGGGGAGAATGCTGCTGGAGTAAGTCCCGGAGCGAGTGTCTTTACCGCCTGATGATGAAAACTGTTGACTTTCAAAGATTTTTTTTCAAAGATCTTCAGCAGCTGGGGGGATGTAAGTGTTACTTCATGGGCTATGTCTGTTTTTTTCTTATAGCCCGAGTGTTTCAGTGAATCTTCCCGCTGTGTGTAGATATCCTGATAGAGGGTGCCGCCGAAAAAGACGTTGATCAGTTGAAGCCCGCGGCAGATGCCCAGCACGGGTATCCTCATATCCACGGCATGTTCCAGCAGCAGGAGTTCAAACTCGTCCCGCCACGGCACTGTGACGCCGCAGAAACCCTCTTTTTTTTCACTGTACAGTTCCGGAGAGATATCAGGGCCTCCGGCCATGATCACGCCGTCAAGCTTTTCCAGGACATCAATGGCGTAATCCGCATCTGATATTACCGTGAGGTTAACCGGTATGCCGCCGGCGGCATGTACAGCCCCATCGGCCCGACCATCGGCGCGCTCATCACCATGGAAATATCCTGCTCCCGTCTTGTTCGCGGACGTTTGTACTGCCATTCAGGAGCGCTGACGTAGTATGATGTGATCCCTATGAGAGGTTTTTTAGTTTTCATGTCCTATTGTATCATCTGTGGGAAGAGGGGGCGACAATAAAGTTGTTTGAATAAAAGAAGTGTGGGGCCGGGCGCTGCCCGGCCCTGTGAGATCAAAAGATATAACCGATGGAAAAAGTGAACGCTCTGGTCTTTATGGAATCGGGCCCCCCTTCCCCTTCAGGTGTATCCACAATGTTGGTGAGCCCCATCTCATAACGGATGTCACCCAGGAAATTATTCCCGAAAAGATACTGGGCTCCCAGAACGGCGGAAAAGTCTGTGTTCTTCATCTCGTCATCGGCGAACTGACCTTCGGCAAAATCTCCTTCGGGAGTCTCCCCCTGAAGCATGAACTCGCTTTTCACTTTAAGGGCGATCGCGGGACCTGCGATGATGCGGATGTTGTCTTTTACTGAGTATTTGATGAGGAGAGGCAGTTCCACGTAGTCGGTGACGATCTTATAAGTGGCGTCAAAAGAAAACGAATCACTTTCTGCCTGATGACCCTTTTTAATGTAGAGAAGATCAGCCTGAAGAGAAAGCGTGTCAGAAAGGGGATAGATCAGGAAGATACCTTGTGAAGTCCCAAGGAGAATCTTCGCATCCACGTCATCCTCAAGGGCTTCATCAATGTCAGGATCCCAGGCCAGGGAGTTCAGGGTCAAACCTGTTTTTACGCCATACTGTATCCCTTCGGCAGCTGTTATTGAAATAAGAGCGAAAATCAACAAACACATAATTATGATACGTCTCATGGTCTCCCTCCTTAAAATTTGTAGGCCGCTGAAAGGATGAACGTACTTGTCTTTGCAGTGAAGTCTACGTCAAAGATCTTTTCATCCAGTACTTTTGTGACGCCGTATGAATACCGTAGTTCCGCAGTGACTTTGTCCATGACGGCATACTGGACAGCGGCGTTCAGATCCAGTTCAAAAGTTTTCATATCATCTTTGAGATATCTTATTTCAAAGACATCGTCATCGTAATATTTCAGCATTCCAGAAGCCAGGTAGTTGAATCCCGGGCCTGCGCACAGAGCGAGTCTATCGTTCATATGATAGCGGTAAAGGACAGGCAGAGCGATATAATCAGCGATGATCTTGATATCGTAATCGTCTTCGGCATATTTGTCGCCTTTCCGCATATAGAGAAGTTCGGCCTGTATGTCAGATCTTTCATTCAAAGGTATCCAGATTATGAGCCCTTCGCACAGTCCCAGAAGCATATTGTCATCTGACCAGCCGGATTCCACTTCGTCAAATTCAGGGTCGAAAGCGGTATTACCCACGGCTATCCCGAAACGCATGCCGAATTCAGCGTCAAAACCCATGACCGCCGTTGAGACCAGAAGCAGCATGCATGTGAATACAATGAGTTTCTTCATAGTGACCTCCTTTATAAATAGTGAACGACTATATTGCCGGTACGTTCTGATTCATAGACAGCGTCTTCCAGGGCGTCCATGATAGTCTGCGGTTTCCGGAATTCCCTGATATGTACCAGTCCCATATCAAATCCCGCCTCAAATCCCATCTCTTTTACCCGGGCAGACAGTATGTCCCGCAGCCGTTCCGCCATACCCATGACATACTCCTCGTCTGATGTCTGGAATATGATGAGGAAATTGCAGTCTCCGTAGCGTGACAGGGTGTCGATGGAACGGATGTTCTCTTTTATGAGACGGGTGATGTCTTTATAGCTTCTCTCGATGGTGGAAGAGCCGTATTTGCGTTTTACTTCCACAAAGTGACGGTATTTCAGGTAGAGTACAGCAAACCCTTCGCTGTACCGTTTTATCCTGTCCACGCATTCAGAGACTTTAATCTTAAAATAGGAGGCATTGTAGATCCCGGTCTCTTCATCGTAGACCGTGGAATGCCTCAGTTTCTCCTCCAGGGCTATTGAATGCAGGATGAACGCGGCCATGACGCTGAATATCTCAAGAGCTCTGATCTCATCCAGTGTGAACTCAGCGTCTCTGCTCATGGCAGAGAACCCGATGATCTTCTTTTTGATGATCATGGGGAAAAGGAAGACATGCCCGTCTCCTTCTGTGAGTATATTTGGGCCATTGAGGATCTGCACGTCTTTAGACACAAAAAGCGAAGAGAGAAGTGGGTCTTCCATGGAAGGACGGAATGTGCGCTGAAAAAGGGAGCTGTATCCCCTGCTGATCTTGGTCTTGAACGTGCCGTCGCCGTAAGACGCGATGAGGCATTTTTTGATGGACATCTTATGGGTGATTGTGTCAAGCATGCCTGAGAGGATCTCCTCATGGGATGTGGCTTTAAACAGGTTTTTTAAAAGACCGCTGAAACTATCCCTCATATTCAACCTCCTTAATCATAAGTATGTCACATGTTGAGGGCAAATTTCAAGTTTACCAGGTGTTGGAAGGTGATTTTCAACAAAAAGAGTTCAAATATTTTTATAATATATTTGATTAGAGTAAAATATATGATATTATATAGTATCGTAACAAGGAGGTTGTTTGTATGAAAAGAGTTTTGTTTGTGGTTTTAGCGTTGATTTTTGTATGCACAGCGGTACAGGCACAGGACATGATGTTTGGCGCCAAAGCGGGCCTTACATTGGGTACTATTGATAAGGATGTGGAAGATCTGGGTATGCCCTCAGAAGTGGATAAGAAATTCCGCATGGGCATGACTTTTGGTGCTATGATGCATATGCCCATGGGTGAGAATATGGTCTTCATGGGTGAAGCGGCATATATCCAGAAGGGCGTGAAATTTGACTTTGCAGGTGAAGAGGTAATCATGAAGGTTGATTTTCTTCAGATCGACGCTCTTGTGAAGTATATGTTCGCAGATGCCTTTGGTATCTATGCGGGCCCCGCATTGGGTTTCCTTCTCTCAGCAGAGGAAGAGTATGACGGAGAAACAGCGGATATGAAGGATTATATGAAATCCACTGAGTTCTCACTCAGCTTCGGCGGCCAGTTCATGTTCGCTGAAAACATGATGGCTGATGCACGTTACAACATGGGCCTCACCGCTCTTGATGATGACGAGGAAGAGGATATGGATATCAAATCCAGGACTATCATCCTTTCAGTGGGCTATATGTTCTGATATGTCTTTATCATGAATATTAAGGGGCGGTTTTTAGGGACCGCCCCTTTTTTTTTTATTTTTTTATGTTATAATACAATATCAACGTTTAGGAGGTTGGATTATGAAAAAGATGTGTCTGGTTGTTGTTTTGGTCATCGCAGCTGTCTCCATGGTTTCAGCCATGCAGTTCGGCGTGCGCGGCGGTATCGTTATGTCAAAGTTCACTGAAGATATCGAAGGTATAGAACCCGGTGTCAACACAGGGCTCACAGCAGGTCTCTGCATGCATATGCCTCTGCCTGCCATGGAAAACCTTGTTATCATCGGCGAAGCCAACTATGTCCAGAAGGGTTCAAAATATGAGGAAGAGGGAGATGAGATCTTCATCAACACCGATTATATTGAACTGGCTGCCATGGGTAAATTCATGGTCAATGATTTTATCGGTATATATGCCGGTCCCGTATGGGCTTTCCTCTCAAAAGCTGAGATCGAGTTTAAAGGTTACGGCACAGAGGATATCAAAGACTATATGAAATCTTCAGAGATGTCTCTGAACGTGGGCGCCCAGGTGGGTTTCGGGCCTTTGTTCGTAGATGGAAGATATAACCTTGGCCTTTCTGACAACAATGATGATTTCATAGAAAGTTCAATGGAAGCCAAGACCAGGACTTTCTCATTCACAGTTGGATATCTTTTTTAAGATAATCTGAACGGATGACTCTTAAGGCGGGTGCATTGCATCCGCCTTTTTTTTTGGGTTTTCAAGGTATATACTTGAAGATACTGTAAAGGAGGTTGTGTATGAAGAAGTTGTGGTTGATTTTAATTCTTGTGCTCGCTGTAAGCTTTGCAGTCCAGGCGCAGGAGATGATGTTCGGCGCTAAGACAGGGATTGCCCTGGGCAGCGTCACCAATGACGTGGAGGACTTCGGTTTTTCATCGGAAGTGGACAAAAAATTCCGCGTGGGGATGATGTTCGGCGGCATGATGCATATGCCCATAGGCGACGAAATGATGCTCATGGTGGAAGCAGCTTATCTTCAGAAGGGTGTGAAGTTCGAGTTTGAAGGAGAGGAGCTGACATTCAAGACAGATTTTCTGCAGATCGATGTGCTGGCAAAATACATGGTGGCTGATGCCTTCGGTATATATGCAGGCCCTGCAATGGGTTTCCTTCTTTCCGCGAAAGAGGATACGCCAATAGGTGAGTTCGACCTGAAGGATTATATGAAGTCCACTGAATTTTCAGTGAGCTTTGGCGGGCAGTATATGTTCGGTGAGAACATGATAGCCGATGCAAGATATAACCTTGGTTTGACACCCATGAATGACGATGAGGAAGATGAAGAGGATATGAAATCTACTACTATCATCCTTTCTGTGGGATATTTGTTCTGACATATTTCAACCAGGATCTTCAGGGCGGTTCTTATGGACCGCCCTTTTTTTTTTAATATTTCCGTGTTATAATACAATATTAACATTTAGGAGGTTGGATATGAAAAAGATATGTCTGGTTATTGTTTTGGTTATCGCAGCTTTCGCCATGGTCTCATCCATGCAGTTCGGCGTGCGCGGCGGAATCGTTATTTCAAAATTTACTGAGGATGTTGAAAACATTGATCCTGGTGTGAACACAGGGCTTACAGTGGGTCTCTGCATGCATATGCCTCTTCCCGCCATGGAAAATCTGGTTATCATGGGGGAAGCCAACTATATTCAGAAGGGCTCAAAATATGAGTTCAGCGGAGAAGAACTATTTTTTAACACCAATTACTTTGAACTGGCCGCCATGGGCAAGTTTATGGTGAACGATATGATAGGTATCTATGCCGGCCCCGTATGGGCATTCCTTTCATCAGCTGTATAGGATCAAACTCACTTCTACTTTCTCGTAAAGTTTTTTTAGAAGTCCATAA
>CAZGIO010000003.1:24562-27319 GCA_964525975.1 uncultured bacterium | reverse complement strand
CACTTTGTTCCAGAAATAAGTTTGTGGTTTTAAACGCAGTTGAGCGCTTGGTTCATAGCCAGATCGAGGACATCGCCCCACGGACTTCACCCGCTCCCTTAAAACAGTCCTGAGATATTCCCCTTCTCGTCAATATCGATCTGCTCCGCAGCCGGTTTTTTGGGCAGCCCCGGCATACGCATGATATTTCCGCTGATGGGCACAAGGAACTCCGGCCCGGCATTGATAAGGATATCCTGTATCTCTATATCAAAATCTTCCGGCCGTCCCAGGAGTTTCGGGTCATCGGAGAGAGAATATTGTGTCTTGGCCATGCAGACGGCATATTTGTCATATCCGAATTTTCGGATCTTCCTCAAAGCGGACTGAGCAGTCCTGGAATATACAACGGATCTTGCGCCGTATATCTCACGGGCCACGCATCCGATCTTATCTTCCACGCTCTCATCAAGTTCGTAAAGGAATTCCAGATTGTTTTCACGGGCTTCCACAGCCTGGACGACGCGCTGAGCCAGCGCTTCTGCGCCTTCGCCTCCCCGGCCCCAGACATCCGCCACGATAATATCAAAATGCTGAGCCACGCAGCAGTTCCTGATGGCATCGATCTCTTCCCGGGTGTCCGATTCAAACCTGTTGATTGCAATAATGGGTTTCATTCCGAATTTCACTGCGTTTTCAATATGTTTTTCAAGGTTAATAAGACCTTTTGCCACAGCATAGGGATCGGGTTTGCCGAGGTCTTCTTTTTTTACACCGCCATGGAGTTTCAACGCTCTTGTGGTTGCCACAAGCACCAGCGCTTCGGGTTTCAATCCCGCATACCGGCATTTTATGTTAAAGAACTTTTCCCCGCCCAGATCAAAACCGAAGCCTGCTTCAGTGACTGCATAATCGGCGTAAGCCATTGCCATCTTGGTGGCAAGCACTGAATTGGTCCCCTGGGCAATATTTGCAAACGGCCCGCCATGTACAAATGCAGGCACATGTTCTATGGACTGCACCAGGTTTGGTTTCAGGGCATCTTTAAGCAGTGCGGTGACAGCTCCGGATATTTTAAGGTCATTTACCGTGACAGGTTCCCGCTTATAGCTGTATCCCACAAGAATATTTCCGATCCTTCGTTTCAGGTCGCTGTACCCTTCAGACAGGCAGAGAGTAGCCATCACTTCCGAAGCAGCTGTTATGTCGAACGAACCCTCCCGGGGAAAGCTGCTTGTGGGGCCGCCGAGGCCTGAGATGACTTTTCGAAGCGACCTGTCATTCATATCCATGACCCTGGGCCAGACAATACGCCTCGGGTCAAGGTCCACTGTACGCTGATGGATAGAGTTATCAACCACTGCTGCAATGAGGTTATGAGCCGCGGTAATCGCGTGGAGGTCTCCTGTAAAATGGAGATTGATATCCTCCATGGGCAGTACCTGGGAATATCCACCGCCGGTGGCTCCCCCCTTGATACCCATGACAGGCCCCAATGAAGGTTCTCTCAAAGCTATGGCCGTCTTTTGTCCGATTTTTCTGAGTCCCTGAGCCAGTCCTATGGTCACCGTGGTCTTACCCTCGCCTGCGGCAGTGGGTGTAAGGGCGGATACCAGCACAAGGTGCCCGTCGGATTTTTTTCCGTTGAGTGCGTCCAGCGAGACTTTCGCTTTGCCGCTTCCGTACATCTCAAGATATTTTTCAGAAAGGCCGATGTCAGCGGCGACTTCAGTTACCGGTTTCAGTTTTGCTTGTCTGGCGATCTCGATATCGCTCATAATATCACTCCTTGCCGTAATTAAACAGGACTCCTGAGAGATACTCCTTATTATATCGTTCGAAGTGTTCTTTTATCTTGTTTGAATCATCATACTGCATACTCTCGAGGACCATTTTCTTGCATTTTTCATATTCCACAGACCGGATGATCTTTTTAAGTTCAAGTATATTGCCCGGAGCCACAGACAGCGTGTCAATATCCATGCCTATGAGAAAGAGGGCATAATCTGACATTCCCGCCATCTGGCCGCACATGGCCACTTCGATGCCCTTATGGTGCCCGTTATTGACGATCATCTTTATAAGGCGCATTATGGCTGGATGGAGAGGATTATACAGATATGATATCTTCTCATTTACTCTATCCACAGCCAGTGTGTATTGGATCAGGTCGTTGGTGCCGATACTGAAAAAATCAGCTTCATTGGCAAATACATCAGATATAACAGCCGCAGAGGGGACTTCCACCATGATGCCCACTTTTATATCCTCGTCAAACTCGATACCTTTTGACCGCAGATCGTCCATTGCCTCCTCAAGGATGGCTTTGGCGTCCAGGAACTCATCCAGGCTGGAGATCATGGGAAACATGACCTTGATGTTTTTTAACTTTGAAGCGCGGAGGATTGCTTTCAGCTGCGTCTTGAAAAAATCCCTGTATTCCAGGCAAAGCCTGATACCCCTGAACCCAAGGAAAGGGTTCATCTCTTCAGGCACTTCAAAATGTGAGATAAACTTGTCGCCTCCCAGATCAGCGGTCCTTATAACCACTTCCTTGGGATAGACGATCTGAGATATGTACTGATATACTTCAAACTGGTCATCCTCGCTGGGGAGCACATTTTTCATAAAAAGATATTCCGTCCTGAAGAGCCCCACCCCATCGGCGCCGAAATTATTCACATTATCCGCTTCGCCCACGAGTTCCATGTTGATCTCGATCTTGATCTTCTTACCATCCAGGGTCACGGCCTCTTCGGACCTGAGCTGTTCAAGGCT
>CAZGIO010000003.1:10013-24552 GCA_964525975.1 uncultured bacterium | reverse complement strand
AGCTGACAATGGGTTTATAATGCTCCTCTCCACTGCGACGAGTCTGGCTGTAGCCTGAGCTGTTCAAGGCTTTTCACATAGTTTACATACTCCCGCCTCAGCGCCTGATATTCTTTTATGGTCTCCTCATCGGGATCGATTATCACTTTACCGCTGTTTGAATCCACGATAACGAGATCATCGGGTTCCACATCGTTGATAATATGCGAAGCACCCACGATCGCGGGCACGCCGAGAGACCTGGCCATAATAGCGGCATGTGAAGTTGTCCCGCCGACTTCGGTGACAATGCCGGCGATCTTCTGTTTTCCCAGTTCGGCCATATCCGACGGGGAGATGTTATGCGCCAACACGATCACATCACCCATATCCCCTGTGATCTCCGGAGCCATCTGCACACCAAGGAAATTCTTAAGTATCCTTTTTCCCACATCGAGCAGGTCGTTGGCCCTTTCCTTCAAATAATCATCGGGCATGTTCTCAAACACAGCCACAAGGGAATTAAGAGTCTCGTTGAAGGCATAATCCAGGGAGACCTTCTCATCCACGGCTTTTTTGACTGACTTGTCAATAAGATTAGGGTCGTTTACCAGGAGTATATGAGCGTCGAAGATCGCGGATTCTTCTATTCCGATATCGTTCTTAACGCTGTTCTTTATTTTTTTCAGTTCTTTACGGGTCTTATCCACGGCTTTCTTGAAGAGCACGATCTGTTCATCGAGTTCTTCTTCTGACACATGCGCCCTTTTTATTGTATACCCGGCGCCTTTCATGGGCAGCGCATGCCCGATAGCGATACCATTGGAAGCTTGTATTCCCTGGAATACCTTCACTATTCTCCTTCCCCAAACTTGTCATTCACAAGGGCTTCAATAGCATCAACAGCCTCTTCCTCGTCGCCGCCTTCGGCTTTGACTGTTATCACATTACCCTGTGAGACTGCGAGCATCATCACACCCAGTATGCTTTTAGCATCCACTTCCTGCTCTTTGTACTCGATCTCTATCGAGGAATCAAACTTGGATGACTCCTGTACAAGCAGCGCGGCGGCCCGGGCATGGAGCCCCAGTTTATTTATGATCTCAAGTTCTCGTCTTACCATATTATTCCTCCTATTAGAAGTAATATCAAGATTACATAAAAAATTAATATATTCGGGATTTTTCTTACGGTGTAGATAATCAGAAGGGAAGCGGCCAGCAGCGGCAGCGCCAGTTTAATATCAGCAAATAAAAGAGTTACCATTCCGAATCCCCAGCTTGCGCCCAGGAGGATTATAGCAGTTCTTCTGACTAAATCCACTTTTTTCTGGAGATTTAAAGCTTTAAGATGGAGTAAAACAGAGTTCATGTCTTTATATCCTTTTCTAAAGCCGGTTATAATTATAAAAATATGTATAATGTTATACAGCAGCAGGTAAAAGAGCAGTATCATGAAAGGATCCATATAATCCTGTGAAACAAAGAGAGCGACGGCGGCGGATAAGATAATAAAAGGTTTCAGGGATCCCCAGAAAAACGAATCCCCAAGCGCGGCCAGAGGGCCCATCATCTTTAGTTTGATATTCTCGATCTCAGTCACAAGAGACTCATTGCCTGTCACAGCATACCGTTTTTCAAGCCCTGCAGCGGCACCTGCTATAAACGCGGCCATAAACGGATGAGTGTTAAAATACTTGTCATACCGTCTGACAAACTTATCCACATCCCTGACACCGTACTTTTTAACAACAGGCAGCAGGACAAAACAGAACCCGTATCCCATCATCTTATTGTAGTTCCACAGCAGCTGAATAAATATCAGCCGTACACAGATCAGAAAAGAAGCCAAAACAACACCCCTGCGATTATTCCAGCGCAAATACCCAGCACATAATATGCGTTATTACGTTTATCATTAAACCTGTCCAGAAGAAAAAGCACTCCCACTACGGGGAAAAACTGCCAGAGCTTTAAAATATATTGTGGAGATGCTATTTTTTTTACCGCATGGGACAACGGCCCTGCGAGATAATGGACAAGAAGGCTCAGTAATATTATGTTCACAGTATTGACAAGAAATGTTCCTGCGACGGACACTGCGGCCCCCCTGGAAAGTGGCGTCAGTCTTTTTGTGGATCTGACGCGTTTAAAAAGATATTCGCTGTAATGGCCGTTAAACTTGCGTATGATGATATCGATATCCCGCCCCCAGTATCCCGCGGGAACAGCTAAAACCAGCAGCGAGATAAGCCTGTATGGGGTATAATCACAACCGTAGACTGCGCTTCCCCAGAAGACAGCTGCTGCAAACCCTGCAAACGGGGGTATTGATGCCCCCACGGCAAGCCTGCCGAGAAAGAGAAACTCAAGATTAAGCCCCGCCTGGACGGCGCTTCTGGCGTCCCCTTTAAAAAGGCTGAGCAGGGGAAGCATAAAGATAGGTTCTGACAGCAGAAACTGCCCTGCGTAAGTATTATCTAATAGCAGTATGCCGGAAACAGCGGCTGTCAGGATCAGACCGTTCATATCAACTGAAGAAAGTCGCCTTTCTTATCAGTGGGAACGATCCGTCCTTCTATTTTTACTCCTTCTGAGGCGATATGCCGGATCACCCGTTTGTCTTCATCATTGAGAAAGACCGCGCGGGTCACCTGTTCTTTTCCCGGCTCAAAACGCATGCCGCCGATATTGACCTCGTCTATGGGAGCGCCCCTGGATACGATATGGTCGAACACCTCAGGGGTTTTCACAAGGACGATGGTCCGGGAGGTCTCATCCATGGAATCCTTTTTCAATTCAGACAACGCAGATGAACATGGTATGATACTAAGACTCAAACCCGTGGGAACACTCATCTCCATAAGAGACTTATCAAAATCATTGTTGTAAACATCATCATCGATTACCAGCAGATGGTCTGCCTCAAGGGCGTTCTTCCATCCCACGGCCACCTGGCCATGGACCAGTCTGTCATCCACTCTGAATAAAACGATCATTTCCCACCCCTTTTCTCAACCATTGCTCCTATATCCACTACTGCTTTCTTACTCTCTTCTCTGATAATATCCCTTAACTTGTCCAAAGGCAAGACTTTGGCCAGTGTGGTGAAAGAAATCAGCATAGGCAGGCTGACCCCTGCAAATGCAGCCACCTGATTTTTAAAGATCCCGTTTTCAGCGGCGTCTTTTATGATCTTCATGGCAGTATTTGAACAGCTGCCGCCAAAAACATCAGTAAATATAAAGACATCCCGTTCTTCATCTTCTCCGATGAACTTTCTGATCTCTTTTTCAAGCGTATCAATATCGTCACCTCTTTTAAATGAGAGTGGCTGGATAATGTCTGTCTCTCCAACAATGCTTTTCAGCGTCCGCACCATCTCTCTGCCCAGATCACCATGTGTCACCACAATACCGCAGTTCATCTTTCACTTCCCTTCAACAGGCTGTAAAGCGCATATATTTTTTTTATCCTTGATGAAACGCCCCCTTTTGTCACCGGCGGTTTTAACAACGCCCCGATCTCAGAAAGGCTCAATCCGGGGCTGTTAAGCCTGATAGTGGCCACTTCTCTCAGCTCGTCTCCCAGTATGTCAAATCCGAACTGTTCTGAAAAATCATGGAGCATTGTTTTATCTTTTTCGTAACCCCGCACCTGCCTGTCGAGGTTGGCCATATTATAGTTAACAAGACGCACAGTCCTGTTCTTATTTTCCCTGAAATTCCTGAAATCAGAAAGAGCGCTTACTGTATTATCAAGCCCCATATATTCAAAGAGGCGCATGAGGTTTGTGATGCCCTTTACGATGATGCGCTGGTCATATTCATAATACTTCACGCCGTTGTTTTCAAAGACCTTTTTAATGACAGCTGTAAAGGGATCGGGCTTTCGTATCTCAAGCTGGTAGGAATCCTCAAAACTGAAAAGATAACCCTTGTAGAGCATGACTTCCATGAGTATCCTGGCCGCGCAGCATTCACCTGTATACTTGACATCGGGCAAAAAACCGCTTTCTGACATCAAACCAAGCTTACTGAGCACATGGGGAGAAACATGTATATTGACCCAGAATTTTTTTTCATCATACATGATCTCAAAATCATATTTACCTGGAAACGCTTCTTTAAAAATACCTATAGTCCTTCTGAGCAGCGACTTATCCTCTTTTTTAAACTCAAGCGAAGGCCCCTGGGAGGTAATACGCAGTGTGCCGTATAATCTGAAAGCCACTTTCAGCGCCGTGACCCTACAACATTCTGTCACAGGACGATGCTCCTGTATTTCCTCTTTAAGAAGCTGATTATTTTTCATCTTTGCTGATTTTCCCTTTGATCTCACTCATTAGCCCGGCGGCAAATTTCATGGGAGTGTTAATACCCCTGGTATTGGCATACTCATTTTTGGCTATCACTTCCACCACTGTTCCAATACTTTTACCGGGAGTCACCGGCACTGTGTACATGGGAAGGTCTGATCCCATGAGCCTGAACTTTTTGCTGTCTATTCCCAGTCTTTCAAAATGACGTTCCTTTTCATAAGTAACAAGGTTGACCACGCAATTGACTTCTTTTTCCTCTGCCACTGCCCGAAGCCCGTAAAGTTCTTTGATATCAATGATCCCCACTCCTCTTATCTCGATATAGTGACTTCCTTTTGAGGATATGGATGCCACAAGACGTCCTCTTCTTTTTTTTATCCTGACCATATCGTCTGCAATAAAGCGGTATCCCCTTCGAACAAGTTCAAGGGCGCATTCACTTTTTCCTATGCCGCTTTCACCGATAATCAGTATCCCCTGATCCGCCACATCCACCATGACGCCGTGAATGGTCTTCACCTCCGCGAGAAGGTCTTCCAGTATATCAAGGAGCAGTATCTGTAATTCCTTATACGGCAGATCAAAGAGTAAGATAGGGATATTATTTTTTTTTGAAAATTCCAGTACTGTACCATCGCAGTGGACGCTTTTTTGAAGGATAAAAGCCGTGGCTCTCACTTCCACAAACTTTTGAAAGATCTTCTCTTTCTCATCATCTGCAAGCCCGCGAAAAAATGCCATCTCTCTTTTTTTCAGCAGTATCAGCCTGTCTGTGGGAAAATAATCCCAGAACCCCGCCAGAGAAATGCCCGGTGAAATGAAAATCGGTGATGAAAGGGGCTTTTCAAGCCCCTTTTCATCACCGAGATATTCATATGGTATGTTTTTTCTGTCCAATACCCTGGAGAGATCTCTCAGGGTGACCACTTTTTCAGCCATGTCATGATTTCGGGTCTATAAGCCCCAAATCCCCGTCTTTTCTTCTGTATATGACATTGATCCTTTCAGAGGAAGAATTGGTAAATACGATAACATCATTTTTCAAAAGATCCATCTGCATAGCCGCCTCTTCCACACTCATGGGTTTTTTCACGTATCTGTCCACCTGAACAATATGGCTTCCGTCGACTTCAACGCCTTCATAGAGTTCCTCCGGATGAAAATGTCTCGGAGTTGCCGCTCCCTTTTTATTGTGAGCCATCTTGTCCCGGACTTTTTTCAGTTTCCGTGCAAGCATGTCAGTGCTTTTGTCAATGGATTTATAGAGGTCATCTGTATCTTCGGAAACATGTATAGTGCTTCCCGCTGTCTGCAATGTGATCTCAGCGATATGGCGTTGTTTTTCCACACCCAGTATCACCTTGGAGGATATGATCCGTTCATCAAAATGTTCCAGTTTGCTGATCTTCTCGTCAATGTACTCTTTCAACGCAGGAGTAACCTTAATGTTTCTTCCAGTCACACTGATTTTCATTGTCATTCTGCCTCCTTTCGCCGGCCTTCTTATTAGACCGGGCACACCATTGATTATACACTCGTATACTCTGATTTGCAACAGCTTAAGAGTAGAGGACACACCATGGGCGTTGTTTTCTCAGATTATATGTATGGCCATGTCCAGCGCATTTTCAGCGGCTTCGGCTACAGCTTCGCTTAACGTGGGATGAGCGTGTATGGCATCTGCGACCTGATGAAGATCCATCTTATTATGGACCGCCAGAGCGCCTTCATGTATCAGGTCTGAAGCGTGGGGACCCATGGCCTCCATGCCCACGACAATACCTGACTCATCTGCGATGATCTTCACATAACCCTCTGTCTCGCCCGCTCCCAGAGCTTTGCCGTTTGCGGAAAAAGGAAATTTTCCCGTCTTCGCATTGGGAACATCACCTTCCTGTTTTCCCACTACGGCGATCTCAGGAGAAGTAAACACGGCCCAGGGGACAGCGTCATAATTCACATAGCCGTTTAGACCCGCTATGTTCTCCACAGCCGCGATGCCCTCTTTCGAGGCCACGTGAGCCAGCTGCGGCGTATCCAATATATCGCCGATGGCATAGATACCCTCAACCGATGTCTCAAATTTCTCATTGACTTTGATATGCCCGCGCTTTGTCATCTCTATGCCCAGAGTTTCAGTGTCGATCCCGTCAAAGACAGGCTTCCTTCCTATGGCTACGAGAAGGATATCAGATTCCACTTCAGTGCCGTCGTCAAGGGTCACCTTCCCGGCTTCCACTTTCTCAGCTTTTCTGGATGTGTAGATCTTTACTCCCCGTTTTTTTAGCAGGGACTTAAGTCTGGAAGTCAGGCGTTTGTCAATATCTGGAAGAAGGTTTTTTTCCATCTCAATAATATTTACCTGAACATCAAGGTTAGACCAGATGGAAGCGAATTCCACACCGATGACACCGCCACCAATGACAGTTATTGAAGCCGGCTTTTTCTCTATATCAAGCAGCTCCCTGCTTGTATAAGTAAATCCCGGTATATTCATGAAACCCGGAACATTGG
The DNA here is from genome assembly GCA_964525975.1 of uncultured bacterium. Classification (GTDB taxonomy): domain Bacteria; phylum Macinerneyibacteriota; class Macinerneyibacteria; order Macinerneyibacteriales; family DSCS01; genus CAZJQC01. The sequence goes on along the minus strand of CAZGIO010000003.1, from coordinate 17,739 downwards.
GCCGGGAACCTGTGGCGATGACAATGTTTTTTGTCTCGATTATCTCATCTCCCACCTTCACTTTTCCAGGTCCTACTATTTCCCCGAGCCCGCGGTAAAGCTCGATATTTCGTTTTTTAAATATATATTCAATACCGCTGACCAGTTTTGAGACCACTTCGTTTTTTCTCTCGATCATACGATTCATATCATATGCGATCTCTCCCTTAACATATATACCCATATGGTCCGATTCCTTCATCTTCGCATAAAGGTCAGCCATGGAGACATACGTCTTTGTGGGAATACATCCCACGTTCAGGCATGTCCCGCCAACAAATTCCTTTTCAACCACTGCTACTTCGAGTCCCAGCTGAGCGGCTCTTATAGCCGCCACATATCCTCCAGGACCCGCGCCAATAATAGTAATATCCTTCATTGCTTCTCCTTTAACCTCGTTATGTCTGTAATTGCCAGTCTGTCATTTGATCCGCCGTTCTTTTCTCGGCGGTATGTTCAATTTTGCTCTGTATTTATTAACAGCCCTCCGGCTGATCTTATAACCCTGTTTTTCAAGCATCTCCGTTATCTGCTGATCGGTAAGAGGAGAATGCTTGTCTTCCTTTTCCACCATATCCTTCATGGCTTCCAGCACTTCTATCCTTGACACATCACCGCTGTCTTCCGTGGAGACAGAGCCTGAAGTGCCTGTAAAAAAGACTTCCAGAGGAAAAAGGCCATGATCAGTCTGGATGAACTTGTCCTGCACAGCCCTTGACACAGTAGACGGATGCATCTCGATCTTATCCGCCACATCTGACCTGGTAAGTGGCCGTATATGTTTGGGGCCTGATTCAAAAAATTCCCGCTGCTGATCCAGAAGGACGGCGGTTATTTTCACCAGCGTGTCCCGCCGTTTTGAAAGAGCTGTCTTTATAGCCTTATAACGCTGGTAGTAACTGCTCAGAAATGCCTTACCCTCTTTTTTAAGTTCTTTGGCATCCATCATATCCACGTAATCTGTATTTACAGTAAAATAACCGTCATATTTATCGCTTACGGAGATAGAATATCCTTCATTGTCACGCTTCACTGTGATATCGGGAAACACATAGGATGGAATCTCCTTGTCTTCAGGAGCGGGAGATGTGGAAAGAGAATGTATGATACTCTCATATTCAGAGATCTTTTCCTTTTTCACACCATGCTGAGCCAGCAGTGATGCGGCATCACTGTTCTTCAGCGATTCAGCATGTTCTCTGATGAATGTGAGAAGATCCTCCTCTGCAATCCCTCTGAAATGCAGCTGCGCCTCAAAGGATTCCGCGAGGGTCACTGCGCCCACGCCGGGAGGCGCGGTCACCATGAGAAGAGCGCGAAGTTCTTCAAACCTGTCTTCGCTGATATCATATTTTGTCAGGATATGGCCATAGTCACGGAGGAACCCGTCATCGTCCAGGGCATCGATCATATCAAGAAGAATATCCAGTTCCTGCTCATCTATTTTTGAAGAACGCAGTTCAAATTCCAGATTTGTCTTCCAGTCCGCGCCCCTGGAGTATCCTTCTATGAGAAAAGAGTGATAATCATTATTATCATTGCGCATGGCAAGGGGTCTATACTCCTGTTCCGAATAATCTGTCCCGGGATAAGTCTCTGTCTCCTCTGTAAGGGGCTTATCCTGTGACAACCCCGGTTCCATGAAGGGATTGATCTCGATCTCCCTGTCTATATACTCTCTCAGTCCCATCTCATTTTTTGTAAGCAGATCCAGCCCTATCTTCTGCATGAGGGACAGTTTAAGCCGTGTGGTCTGAGTGAGTACAAGTCTGTTTTTCATAGTCTGAACTTTTCTCCTAGGTAGACTTTCTTAGCTATCTCATTGCCTATGAGTTCTTCGGGAGTACCGTGCACCAGTATCTTTCCCTCACTTAATATATATGAGCGGTCAGTGATAGTGAGTGTTTCCCGCACGTTATGATCTGTGATAAGGATACCAAGACCCATGGCTTTAAGGTCGCTTATGAGCCCCTGTATTTCCCCGACAGCAATGGGATCTATCCCGGCAAACGGCTCATCGAGCAGGAGAAAAGAGGGTTTGGAGACAAGAGCTCGTGCTATCTCCACTCTTCTACGCTCTCCTCCTGAAAGCATATAACCTCTGCTTTTTCTGATATGGCCGATGCTGAATCTATCGATGAGATTTTCTTTTTCTTTTTTCATTGAATCTGCGTCATCATAAATCGTCTCCATGATGGCATCCAGGTTCTCCTCCACTGTCATATCCCTGAAGATGGAAGGTTCCTGGGGCAGGTAACTCATACCTTTTCTGCACCGGAGATACATAGCATGGTTGGTAACGTCTTCTCCTTCAAGCCTTATTTCTCCGCCGTCCGGTTTTATTATACCCACCATCATATAAAATGAAGTGGTCTTTCCGGCGCCGTTTGGGCCCAGCAGGCCCACGACCTCTCCTGTGCCCACGCTCAGGGTCACATCTGAGACCACGGTCCGTTTATTATAGATCTTTCTCAGGTTTCTTGCTTCAAGATCAGGCATCTTCATCCCCGCTTTCCATGACAATACGTTTTCCTTTTGAGTTCCCTCTTACTTTGATCACAGACACTTCTCCTTCTGAAAAAAAGACATCCATGGCATCGGAAGAGAGCGAACTCTCAGAATTTTCTTCCTTCATATTGGATACAGCATCTCCCCGGGCTTCGACTTTAGTGATATCTCCCTTGCTGAAAAACATAATGATCTCCCGGGCTTTCAGCTCAATTGTCTGTTTATCCCCGGTCCAGTACAGGTCTCCATGCCCCAGGGTTGTGACGTTTTTCAACGTATCGTCCTTATCTGTCTCGATGGTGATCCTGTCTCCTCCGGCATAATCATCATCCATTGAAAGATATGGACAGCCTTCCAGCACAATCAGTCCCTCGCTGTGGCTGTAATAAAGATATTCCGCAAAGGCGTGCTGGTCTTTACGGCAAAAGTCCACATTCCCGAAAAACTCCATGACCCCTGTTCCACCGTGGTAGACAGCCTTGTCAGACCGGATCTCCGCATCATCCCTGCCGGCCAGCACACTGCCTGTAAAGGTCCCGGTCTCTGAGGATATCATATAGACAAGACGATCGGATTTGATCATATAACCCTCTGTGGCCACATTCACATTGCCTCTGAGCAGTATAAGGCCAGGCTTTTCATCATAAAAGAAATAATCAGCTTGAAAGCTGTCATCACCATTTCGTATGATTACATTCCCGAAAAACTCCGATGTAGAAGCGCCTTCCCTGTAACTTCCCCTGGCTTCATCGGCATGCTCAAGCACCCAGTTTCCAGTCAGCTGTCCCGCTGCGGGCAAAATCTGAAAAAAAAGCAGTATAAGCAGAGCAGTATATTTAATTTCTGCCCTGTGGTTCCCTGATGGTGATTTCATTGGTAACAAGATCCATTTCCATGCCGGCGCCTTCCATGTAACCGCCATCCTGTTCAATTTTAACGGGAGTATCGCTGAACACTCTGTTTTCAGCAGACAGATAATCCAGTCTCTCCATATAAGCCCTGGTGCCCTTTTTTAGATTTGTCAATATGACATTGTCAGTAAGGACCACATCGTTAGTGGTAAGATCCACCCTGGCCTTATCGGCTTCAACGGTATTCTCAATCGTCCCGTCTATACCGAAAAAAGAGATCTTGATACTGGAGGCGTGAATTATAGAGGTCTCCTCTTCTTTCTGAATAAGGGAATCGGCAAATATTTCCCATACTTTTTTCCCATTGTCTGTATATTTCAATGTCATTCCATTTTTAAACATCTTCCCCGGTTCGCTACCGGGAGCGACAGCTTCTTCCCCGCTCCTGCCTGAGCAGGCTGCCAGAGAGACCATAAACATGATAATCAGAGCAACTTTTTTCATGCATCCATTATAAATCATAATAACTCCGCTTTCAACTCCTTAAACCGGGATCATCTTCCGGCCAACAACTCTTCAACAACATAGCGCAGCAGTTGTTCCCTGTCCATATCCTCTTCCAGTATCTGCTTTATATGCGCCGCTTTAAGCACACTGCCCAGCTGCACTCCGGAAAGTCCGAATTTTTCTCCGACTTCATTGCCGTTAAGGATACAGCGCCTGTTTTTTGAAGCGCTCATGAGCATATCCCCTTTATCACCGGCGTCTTTCCCGTAAAAAAAAGCCGCAGCTCTTTTCAGCAATGCTGGGTCTTTCCTGTATACAGCTCCGACGGCATCCGTGATCTCTTTATCTTCAACAGCTGACAATATCCCTGCAAGTTCTCTGTCTTTATTTGAAAATCCGTACCTGGACAGGACTCCTGCGGCGCCTCTGCCCGATGCTCTGCAGATCTCATGTATATTTTCAATGTCGCCGTCAAAAAAAGCAGGAAGCTTTTCAGGAGGTTCAAATCCCAGGATGGTTTCCAGGACACCTGTTTTCACCATGGTTTGTATTACCCTTTTCCGGGGAAAGCTGAAAAGCACCTTCAGCTCATAGACTATCCTCTCTTTGGAGACACCGGCCAGCAGCTCTTTATGGCGGGATGCAGACCTCGCCGTGCCGTCATGGATCTCAAAATCAAGCTGTGAGGCAAACCTGAACGCGCGGAGTATTCTAAGAGGATCCGCTGTCAAGGCTTCCCCGCTTACCTCTCTGATAACATGTTGTTCCAGGTCAGCAAGCCCTTTGTAAGGATCCAGAATAATATATCCCCTTTCTGTTTTCTGCATGTAAAGGGCGTTGACGGAAAAATCCCGTTTTCGGGCGTCCTCTCCGGGATTCTCCCCCCGCATACTCTGAAAATCCATGGTCACACCCTGAAAACAGAACCTGCGGGTGTCAAATCCTTTGCTGTCAAAGAGCACTTCCCGGAACTTCACCTCGCTGAACAGTGCGTCTCTGAACAGGCCAAAGTCCCCCCGGCATACAAAATCATAATCGCTGATATTGTCTCTTCCCAGGAGCAGGTCTCTGACGGCTCCGCCCACAAGGAAGATACCGCATGCTGTCTTTTCAGCGACTTCAAATACTTTGGGAACAAGCCTGTTGAGGGAAGATATGTCTTGAAAGCATCTCATCTCAATCAAAGAACCCTTTTATATCCCCGTTGATGTCGGGATTATCACGGGAGTACTCGCGGAATGAGACTTCAGCGATATTGTTCATCTCATCCCCGGGAATCTCTATGGATGTGTAATAATCGTACAACAGTTTTATAAAACGCTCTTTTTCCATTCCAAAACTGTAATAGAGTCCCCACAAAGGGTATCCCGGTTCATGGTGTCCAAGCTTGTTGATATCTGTGAAAACAATCCTGTCCCCTTCTATCCTGATAGATCCCGGGACAAGAGGAAAGGAGAGCGGACGTTCATCTTCATCTTCCGGACATATCAAAGCAAGGCTGTTAAGCGCTTTTATGATCATGGGCCCGGACACGTTTTCCAGGTCATCATACATGCCGGGGCCGGAATGCAGAAAGTAGAGATAATCGCCTGTCTTCAACCTCATGCCGAAGGCAAAGTCCTCAATGGAGGAAAATGTCTTTTTCTCCGAATGGAGTCTCCATTCAAGGGGAGCGTCGCCTGCGTACTGTTTCATCACAAGATATTCAGTCCCTCCTGTCTTGAAAGAGAGGACATAATGCTTATGGAGAAAATCTTCGCCGTTCTGCACAAGGACGCAGTTAAGTTTTTTGATATCCAGTCCATAATAGACATTAAGCAGTTTTATCACGAAACCGTCTCTAATTTTATTCATGGTCTTTATCTTTCTTTTTGAGTTTTCTGAGGCTGCCGTTGGGCTCCTTGATCAGGACATTATCCAGCTGAGCGGCCATATTGGACCTGAAACGGCGGAGATATTCCTTCCGCAGCTTCATCTGTTCTTTTTCCTCCGCGGAAGTCAACCCTTCGCCCTTTTTTTTTCGGGCCAGCTGATTGATCCTCTCCACCAGTTTATCAAAATCCATACAAACGGCTCCTTTCCAGAGACAATAATAGACTTAAACGGAGAGATTTTCAAATTATATCTTCATCTGTGACAGATATGAGCCGCGATCCGTCATATGATATGGAAAGAGAGAAGAAACGCCCTTCCATGACATATTTTGTAAAGATCAGGTCTCCTTCCCACATGGGCAGATCCAGCAGATCGCTTTCCTTCACCCATTTGAGATCGCCTTCGGGGCAATTATCAGTGACCGTGCCTGTGAAGTCGTCACACTGATAGACGAAATCCACCCACTCACAACCGAACGGGGTCCTTTCAGTGTGGGGAAAATGGAGAAAACCGCAGAATTTCATGGAGAGGGGCAAAAGCCCGGTCTCTTCTGTCATCTCCCGCCTTGCGCATTCCAGCAGAGACTCATTGTCTTCTCTTTTTCCTCCGGGAGCCACCCAGAAGCCTTTATGGAAGTCATCTTTTTTTTTATTCCTGTGTATCATAAGATACATGCCGTCTCGTTTTATATACACCAGGACACCGATCTTATGCCGCATATTTCCTTTCGTAAAAAGCGGGGCGTTGAAGCCCCGCTTCAGGTTTATTCAGACGTATAAGTAACCGATGGAGTCACCACTCTTCTGAACAGGGATGTCTTACCTGTCTGTGTGGCGGTAACAAGTATGATCTCAAAACTGATATTGAAATTCGTGGTATCCCTGTAGTCTATTGAACCGTCTGACAGCCTTTCAGCATAAAGCGATTCAGGAGAAAGGTATACTTTTTCACCTCTCACCCATTTGAACGGTATGATGGAGAGCATAACCACTTTATCCGCAAGTACTTTATAAGAAGGTTCATATGTTGAAGGATTCTTAGTCTGAAGATGGGGCTTATGAAGCCTTCTCACCAGATAGAACCATTTATACCTGTGACCCGCTTTCTGAAACCAGTCAGCCTGGGGGATAAGGAAGTAGGATACTTCATATCCCACAACAGCATCCACCACCGCGGGTTCTTCACCGTCAAGTCCGTCACCGTCAAAATCAATATTATCTCTGTCGTCATCTTCTGGTGAACCGTCATATGAGATCTTACCGTCACCGTCATCATCGCGGAATTCCAGAAAATAGGCGTCTCTGATGACAGTGTCCGTGCCGCTTTTCCCCGCTTCGTAGTCCGCGTCGGTGATGCCGATTGAAAAGGTGATGCCGTTTTTGGGTATCTCTGAATCAGATGCAAAATAGAGCTTATCCAGTATTTCAGATTTCAGTACAGGGAGCGTATCCCCGGATACCGTTTTTTCCAGAAACGTTCCGTCCGCCGTTGTAAACGAATAGGTCGTCCCTTCATAAGACACACTGTCTTCCATCTTCAGCGTCTGTTTAGTGGGCCCCAGGTAAAGGGACCCGTCTGTATTTACTATCTTATTGGGGACAACGTCCCGCATCTCTGTCATGACTATGCTCATTGACATGAAGTCGTTAAGCATGGTATAGAACCCCAGATCAAATTTCTGTTCTGTTATGATCTGCTCCTGCACGCCGATAGTCTGTTTAATGAAGACATTGAACAGATTATAAATAGCGATAGCGACCACACTCAGCAAAGAGATCACGATGAAGAGTTCAATTAATGTCAATCCTTTTTTATTCATCTCTTCTCCTCTCTCTTAATAATACAGGAACCTTATGAGGCCCTTCATGGCTTCATATCTCCAGTTTTCCGTGGAGATAGCTTCTATTCCGAAGCCCAGATAGACCATCTTGGTATCTGTAAGGTTT
>CAZGIO010000003.1:0-9913 GCA_964525975.1 uncultured bacterium | reverse complement strand
GGTTTCGTTCACTGTCATCGATGGAATAATCCCACATGCCTGTACCGTCGTCAACGCCCTTGAACACCCATACACCTGCGGTATATGCGGTATCCTGCGGCGCGGCGCCGTAGACAAGGCTCTGCTTCGAAGCAGACAGATAACGGTCTGAACCGTTGTAGTCATACCCGTGGACAGCGGGATTGGCCAGGACGATCTTCCCAATTATTTTCAGATCTCCCTCCAGTATCTCACTGTCAAGATCCCACATATCGGGATAAGGATCCTTCTGGTCATCATAGCCGTCGTAATATTCCCCATCCAGAGGTGCGAGAAGATAATGTCTGAGATAATTCGCGCCAACATCCCTGGACAGTTCATTGCCTTCTGTATCCACATCCATAACGCCAACGGTATCGCCATATATCACATCGTTGACGGCATGTGTGTCATAGTAATCCGTGAGCCACAATGAGGGGTTCAGCAGGTTGGACACCACATAGGGATATGCGGTGAAGTCATAGTTAGTGGCCTGGCTTGTAAGCTTGAATCCCAGCCAGCGGCGTATGAAATATATCCTCTGGTCAGTGACAGACAGACTGTCGGAATCAAATTCATGGAAGAAGGTCTTGCCTATGAAAGCGATCCTTGGAGGAGTCACTCCGTCATACTGTGATATGGCCGTTGTCTTATCGCCGTTGTAATGGAACATATCGTCATCGCCTATGGTGCCTTCCAGATATGAGCCTGTAAACGTCCTGAAATCATAATATGGGGCTGTCATATACGAGTGAAGAAGCTTGATGACCTCATCTGTAAATCCCGGAGGCGTTGCCGTGTTGCCTGTAAAGAATATGATCAGGTCATAATCGTCAAAGATACCGTTTCCATCTGCGTCTATGGTATCTATGAGTATGGCATCTGTGACATCCTGCGCCATACTCACCACTGTACAGTTGGCATCGTTCCAGTAGAGCGGGCCGTCTTCCAGTGTGTAGTACGGCTGCACGTTATCGGCTGTACCTGTCTCATAGGTATCCATATCGATGACCAGGACACGTACTTCCTCAACAGCCACCGGCACCCAGTTTGCGACCACATCTGTGGGAGCGGTCTCATGCACAGAAGGCTCCGTCTCTCCGGCAGTCCTGTAGTAGTAGGCCTTTTCACTGCTGCCGTCAGTCACTTCGATATAGTAATAGAAGGTCCCGGGATTGATGAGATTCAGATCCTCCAGTTCAAACCCGAAACTGTCGGCTATGGGCAGTTCAAGTAGAGTGGCAGGCTTGGAATGCTGTATTCCCGTGTCTCCGATATCCGTATAATAAAGGGTGACTCCGGAAATACCGTTCTCATCATTGGCCTGCCAGCCTATGAAGAAGTTCATATTATCCTGCGTGTCTCCAATGGAAGACCAGTCGGGATTATTATGGAACGGTTTCTGCAGATTGGGATGATTGGCAAGCTGCATGACATCCACTTCGCTGATATTGGGTTTTGTATCCGATGTGCCGGAACTGTAAATAAAATCCCACGATTTTGTTGCGTAATTCAGCATCTTGTCCTGGGCATATATCCCCACCATGACCTTGTCATTTTCCACCAGCGCCGTTCCGATGTTAAACTGCATGGTGACATTATTCACGTTATGCTTTATATAGGCCACATTCGCTGAGATATCAATAAATCCGTCAGCGGAGGGATTAGACCAGTCGATGGTGGAAGTGGGATCGTCTGTGACGATCTTGTATACAACCCTTGGAACCCCGCTTGTGGGATCCACATCCACACCGGTCTCTGTCTCTATGCCGTTAAGGATAGTGGAATCCACGATCCTCGCGGCGATGGTAACTTCTGCATTATTGGTATAAGCAGTGCCTGTGGGATCATATGGAGACAGAGGATATATCCTGGGAGGTTTGATGTCCTCTTCCTCGGTGACATAGACTTCCGTCTCCGCGGAATTGGCATTACCCGCTCTATCCTTGATGATGACCCTGTAATAGTGATATCCAGGTGTCACATCCTCCAGGTTGATACCCACGTTCATGGATGAAAAGACATCCGCCGATTCTTTTTCTATGAGCTCATGGGTCACAAGATCCCATGAATATTTCACTTCCCCTGATACCAGGAACTCATTTTTCTCAAAGACATACATCCTGTCCAGTCCGCTTGTGGGGACTTCCAGCCCTGTGGGCGGATTATCCTTGGCTGTAAGAGCCAGGGTCACTTTAGACGCGGGAAGGAAGGTTCCCGGGGCAGGGCTTATGTCTGATATTTCAGGAGCTTTGGTATCCACGATAAACTCATAGCTTCTTGTATCAAGGTACACGCCCGAAGCCTGATCAGGATTAGTCCTGGCAGTGACATCGATCTTCCACTTGCCGTTGTCAGTGGTGCTCTTGACTTCGAAGCCGCCAGAATATACGCCGCCTCCCACGGAAGTCACAGGCCAGGTATAGACGGTCTTTTCAGCATTAGGGGAATACTTGGCAGTCACATCCTGCACAGTGCCGTCGGGCTGTGTGAGTTTCGCTTCTATGATCTTGATAGGCGAAGCGGAAAAGATCACACCCTCGTAACTGGTCTCAAAATCATTCTGTTCAAAAGCCTCGTCATAGATGCCGTTGCCGTTATTATCCTCAAAGTCAGAATCAGCCTCAAGGACATCACCTGCTGTATAATCTGTTACGCCGTCCTCATCATTATCCACGCCGTCAATATCGTAATATGAGAGGTTGTCTGTATTGTTCATGCCGTTAATGATATCGGCGTTCTTCCTGTAATCCATGGCCAGCATCATGGCGCCGTCTGACGTGATGACCATGTTGTCGTCACTCACATCATTGAAGTAGGTATCCACCACAGGCTTGCTGCTCTTAACGCCTTTATAGCCCACTGCGGTAGCCCAGACATACTGTCTGCCTTCCATGTCTTTGTAATGCTCCGCCACCGAGACAGATATCCTCATGATATTCTGGTCGCTGTTGCTGTGCACCAGCTCGTCTTTGACACCGTCTCCATCTATATCAGTGGTATCCTCCTGCATGAAATCCAGCGTTACTGATATATTCAGGAGGGATCCTTCGTCAGCCTGGAGATAATAGTTTCCTGCTCCGCCGGAAACGATCTCATACGGAGTATCATCCTTGATATATTCAAGATAGCCTTTTGATGTTGATTCGATATAAGTCTTCAGTGAAGTAAGGTTCTTGGTGCCGTCTCCCGAATAGTCCCAGTTCTTCAGTTCTGTAAGTATACTCTGGGCCACATTGAACCGGTCGATGGTAAGTTTGACCTTTCTCTGTGTCCGGCCGATCACTGTGACATACCCCATGACAGCCAGAAAGACTGTTGTCATGATGGTAAGGCCCAGTATCAGTTCTATAAAAGTAAAACCTTTATTCTTCATATATCCCCCTCTCATCAGTGAGCAGCCATCCCTGTGGGATAGCTTGTTGTGACCCTCCAGCTCCATATGGGCTGTACTTCGACTTTCAATGAGAACGGAGGTTCATATGTATATAAGTTCGGGTCATAGTTATAACTTCTGTATTTGAATCCAAGCCACCATGTCTGCTGTCCCGTATTACTCTGGACGGCAAAGACCTGTTCATCGCATGTGGCGCTTCCGTAGAGGTACCATGTGCCCTTCTGATCCGTATAATAACCGGTGCCGCGGCTGTAATACTGGCCTCCGCTGCTGCCGGAATAGACTTCACCGTAGATCCTGTGCTTGGCGTAGAGGACACCCATGGTGAATATATCGGGGAAGATATCGCCGTTATTGCCGCTGCCGCCGCTGAGGACGCCGGTGCCTTCACCGTCGATGCGTCTGGCCACTTCACCTGAATAATCTCCTTTGTAGGGATCATTATTATCATTTTTGAGTTTCCATGAATATGCCCCCCATGACTGTATTTTATACGGCTGGTTGAACATATCCGCGGGGATGATGATATCATGCTTCACAAAGACACCCAGTATATTAGGCGTATTGAGTTCCGGTGTTGCCCCTGCCCCGGTGTAAGGCTGTTTGATCTTGCCGGAATCAAGGAGGTCTTTATAGGTGTAGTTCACCGCTCCCAGATATTCCTGATAGAGGAGATCCCCTGATATGACTGTGTCATATTCGCAGAAGACAGAGACCTGTCCGTCCACCACGCCGGTGAGACCGCGTATCCCTCTGGTCCTGTATATGCCGTTATTAATACTCAGATTGGTATATCCTGCAACGGTGGAATTATACCAGGCGCTTGTACCGGGGTCGCCGTCCACAAAGATCACCGGTGATTCCATATCGGCTATATTCACTGTCACAGTGGTCCCTGCGCCGGATCCTTTGGACTCATTGGCCACGAAGATCTCGCCGCTTGCCAGGACGATCTTTATCTTGCCGTCTCCGTTCACGGAGATAGTGCCGGGGTCAAAATACATGAACGCCACGTCGCCGTCCTCAACAAGGACACCGTGAAGCTTGGCTTCTTTGCGCACGTTGGCGAAATGCTCATCGGTCTTGGGAGCGATGGGCGGTATGATCTCGGGATGTCCGTTATTGCCTACAAAGGAGACCCAGCCCTTTTTATTTGAATGGAGCCCCCATGTCCTGATCTCGGATTTGTCGCCCTGGAGGTTGATAGTGTCATTCTTATGGGCTGCAAGATAGGTCTTCTGGGCTTCTATGCTGCTTGCAAGTCTGCTGCCATGGAGGTAAAAACCTGTTCCCTTGTTGCTCACGCTGATCTGGTCGTATATTTTTGCGACATCCATCTCATACATCTGGGGAGCAAAAGAAAAATCAATATAGTCGTAGGCATGCATCTTGCCGAAAACGTTATAACCTTTGCCTATGTTGATATGCCCTTTGAACACGCCTACGCTGAACTCGCTCACTGACATAGAGTCTGAACCCCTGGCAGTGGCTCTGATATATGTGATCTTCGGAGGAGTATTCCCTCCTATAACCACTTTGGAGCCGCTCATGGTAACATCCACACCTTTGAGTTCAGTACCCTTGCAGATAAGATCATATGTAAAATTATACTGACTGATCGAGTCATCCTGGCCGGTGATCCTTATCCAGCCTTCGATCCTGCCTGAAGGTTTCAGTCCCGAGGACGAAGCCACGGTATAATAATCTTCCTTGATCTGACCGTCGGGCCATATGAGATGGTCCACCACTTTGATCCAGTAAGTGTTTCCGATGTCTTCCACATTCACCGCGCTGTAGTCATAACCGCCTTCAACTCCGGCATCATCATTGACGGAACTTGTCAATATGGAGTCATCGGTGGAGTGGGCGGCGGGCTCATAATCGTAGATCCCGTCGCTGCCAGATGAATGCGTGGCATCGTAGAGCCACCGCTGATAACCTTTTTCTATGTGCCATTTGATCTCATCCAGAGCCATATTGGCATAGTGAAGAGAATATTCTTTCTGCTTGCTGGATTTTGTTGTATTTATGTAGGAATTGATCAGCACAGCCATGGATGCTATCATGACAGCTGTGATAGTGACCATTCCCAGAGCAAGAAGAAAGGCAATACCTTTTTTATTCATTCTCATACTACTCCTCCTTTTAATATCTCATTATTTTATTAAGCATATTTCATGCCAAAACCTGCAGAAAAACAGCGGAGCATAACTCTCTGTTATTAAACGATTTAAGGAATATGAGATCTCGTTATCTTTTGAATGTGCACGTCAAAAAGAATGCATGCACATATTATGTGCACTATTTCCGTATCTTGACAATAGAGCTGTGATCTGATCAGGTAGACTTACGCCTGTCTTCGCCGCCTATTTTGACGCCTCTGCACATCTCATGGAGTCTGGAAAGGATCCTTTCATCCAGCTTGCTCACCAGCTCTGAGGGAGACAGGTCGGAGATAAAGAGCGTGGGCAGTTTTTCCTGATATCTTGTATTTACCAGAGTAAAGACTTTTTCCCTTGCCCAGTCATCCAGTGTCTCTATACCCATATCATCGATGACGAGAAACTCGCTTTCAGCGGTCTCTTTGAGTTGTTCTTCATTTTGTGACACACGCAGTTCCGTGAGGAACTGGGGCAGGCTGATATATTTTTTCCGCAGCAGCTTAAATCGCAGATAGAGCGGTCTCATGAGCAGTTCCATGAGCACTGCGATGCCCAGATGCGTCTTGCCGGTGCCCACAGGCCCGATGAGCAGAAGGCTTTCACCGGTATTCAGCACCGTCTCAAAATTATCGGCGTATTTTTTCATGGCGTTCAAAGCGGCTTTATTACTCTCTTCTGTGATAAAATCCCTGAAGGATTTATTTTCAAAACGCCGGTTGACGCTGGATGCTTCAAGGACGGCGTCATAAAGGTGGGGGCAGAGCGCCACGGTTTCACGGTTGCCGTTATATTCTTCACGCACTACCACACGGCCGCTTCTCTTGCATAGGAAGCAGCTTGTCTCGTCTTTTATCACAATGGGTTTCAGCCCGAATTTTTCCCGGGCGACTTTATTGATGCCCTGATGGAATTTCACAAGGCCGTTCATGAACTCCTCTGTGGATGCCGGTTTTTCTTTCAGCACATATTTCACAGGTTCGCTTGAGAGAAAATACTGACGGTTAAAAAGAGCGTCTATCTTCTCTTTATTCCCGGTCTCGTTCACCATCCTCTCATAGACAGCGGCTTTCAACTGTTCTCTGTATTTATTATACTGTGCCACAGGAGCAGTGTTTTTTTCATGCGAATGGCTGAGAAGGGGATTATACCCGAAATCTTCAAGCCGTTTACCTTTATTGAGATAATTATAGTATTCGCGGAGATTTGAGAAATCGCCGGCTTTTTTTGTTTTGTCTCCCAGCATACATCCTCCCGATATTAACTGAAGATTAACAAATAACATCTATTCAGTCAAGCATTTAGATTATTCCTCTTTCCAACCGTCTTCCCCTATAAGGGGGACAAATATGCAATAATCAAGCGACTCTTTTTTAACCGCTCCGTTTTTTTTCATCACCTTCACCAGCTGCTGGGCGTTTTTCTCTCCCACGGGAAGTATCATCACGCCGTCGTCAGCGAGCTGATCCACGAGATGTCCGGGTATCTCAGGCGCCCCGGCTGAGACGATGATGCGGTCATAGGGAGCTTTTTCAGGGTATCCCATGGACCCGTCGCCGGTGATCATATGTGGTTTATGTACGCCGATACTGTCCATAGCATCCCGGGCTTTTTTTACAAACTCAGTGATACGTTCCATGGTATATACCACGTTGACGCAATGACAGAGCAAAGCGGTCTGATAACCGGAACCGGTTCCGATTTCCAGCACTTTTTGTTCTTTTTTCAGGTCAGCGAATTCCAGCATCCTGGCGATGATATAGGGTTGTGATATGGTCTGTCCTTTGCCGATGGGCAGAGGCGAGTCATTGTACGCCAGGGGTCTCATATGGGCGGGGACAAACACTTCCCTGGGCACAAGGGAAAAAGCTTTTAGCACATTTGCATCACTGATGCCGCGGCCTTGAAGGTCCCTTTTTATCATCCGTTCTCTCTGAGGTTCAAAAAGCCTGAATTCTCTGTGGTTCATCCATCCCCCTGTGAATATAGTATTATAATACACCATATAAAATATGGTGTCAAAAGATTGCATGCAGTCGCTGTTTTTTGATCAAGGAAAGGGATGTTTCAGGCGCGTGTATGCAGTTTTCTGAAAAAAGCAAAAAAAGAGGGCCTATTTTATTTCCTAAAGGTGATGTCCGTTGGGGCGTAATCCGCAGGTCCGGCGTCATGAACCGCGTGAAATGGAGTGACCCGAAGGGGAAAACCACTTTGTTCCAGGAATAAGTTTGTGGTTTTAAACGCAGTTGAGCGCATGGTTTATAGCCAGATCGAGGACATCGCCTCACGGACGTCACCCGTCCCCCTATAGGCCAAACGGCCGTATAACCCTCTCCAGCAATCCGTGCAGCTTGGATATAGCCACGCCGTAATTAGTGATGGGCACGCCTCTCACGGCGCATTGCCGTATACGCCGTTTCATTTCCATGGCTGTGGTCATGCACGCGCCGCAATGTATGGCCAGATCGAATGTTTCCAGCTCATCGGGAAAGTCATGTCCTGAAAAAACCTCAAACTGCAGTTTTTTACCTGTATACTGTGTAAGCCAGCGGGGTATCTTCACCCGTCCGATATCATCGCACTGCACATGGTGGGAGCAGGATTCAGCTATAAGTATTTTATCTCCGTCTTTAAGAGAGTCGATCTTATCAGCGCCTTTCACAAGGGCGTCAATATCGCCTTTATAACGGGCAAACAGAGTGGAAAACGTGGTGAAAGGAATATCCTCTTCAATATCACCTGCGACTTTAAGCACGACCTGCGAATCGGTTATCACCAGAGAAGGTTTTCTGTTGAAGGCCCGCAGAGACTCTTCAATCTCCTTTTCTTTCACGGTTATGGCAACGGCATCGCTGTCCAGGACCTCGCGTATGACCTGCACCTGTGGCAGTATGAGCCTTCCCTTGGGCGCCGCCAGGTCTATGGGCACCACAAGCACCACAAGGTCACCCTCATCTATGAGGTCTCCCACTATCATCCGTTCTTCCGTAAAGTAACCTGGCACGTTCTTAATGATGAGAGCCTTAGCCTCATCGATCCCCCGTCCTTCCGCTGCTGAGACCTCAACATGAGCCCACCCTTTTTCTTCACAGACAGAGTAGAACTCTTTTCCGGGTTCTTTTTTGTCACATTTATTACGCACAATAATAAAAGGGATCTCCATCTTAACAAGACGTTCCGCCATCTCCAGTTCTCCGGGTCCCAGCCCGTTTTCATCGGTTATTAGCACAGCAATATCACAGCGCCAAAGGATCTTATTTGTCGCCTCAACGCGTTTGCGTCCAATATCCCCCGTATCATCAAAGCCTGCTGTATCATAAAATGTGACAGGTCCCACCGGGATCAGTTCATAATGTTTAGCCACGGGATCTGTCGTGGTTCCGGGAAACTCATCCACTATGGCGATGTCCTGGCCGGTAACGGCATTGATGAATGACGACTTACCCACATTCCTTCGTCCAAGAAGGGCGATAATGAGGCGCTCGCCGCGGGGTGTTCCGTTCATGGTCTCTTCCTTTCGCTCTTTTCGGTACCCAGTTTTCTCATGTTGAAAGGAGAAAAGAGTTCCTTTATCTCATCTTCGGAAAGCAGTTCTTTTTCCAGAATGATCTCTTCCACGGGGCGGCCGCTCTTTTCGGCCTCCAGGACCAGGGATTCAACTGTCTTATAACCCAATTTGCCGATAAAGACAGCTGCGGAAGAGAGGCTTTTTTTCACAAGACTAAGGTTTTTCTCCCCGTCGGCGCTTATTCCCCTGATGCAAAGCTTATCGAAGTTCACCGTGACATTTTCCAGCAGTCTCAGTGATTCAAGGAGCGCATGTGACATCAGCGGCATGAGATGGTTCAGTTCAAGGTTTCCGCTTCCAGCCGCAGTGGCGATAAGACTGTCATTGGAAATGACTCTCAAGGCCACCTGGACCACAGCTTCAGCCATAACTGGATTGATCTTCCCCGGCATGATAGTGGAACCTTTCTGCAGCGCCGGCAGTGTTATTTCCGCAGGCCCCCCTGCAGGCCCCATGGACATGATGCGCAGGTCATTGGCGATCTTGTACAGGCTGGCGGCCACGGTTTTCAGCGCGCCCGAAAAGAACACCATCGCGTCATGGGCGGCCAGCGCCTCGAACTTGTTGGGCGCGGTGACGAAGGGCAGCCCGGTCAACCGCGCCAGCTCGGCCGCCGCCGCCTCGGCGTAGCCCCTGGGGGCGTTCAGGCCAGTGCCCACGGCGGTGCCGCCTTGGGCCAGCTCATAGATATCGCCAAGGGCCGCTTCGATGCGCTCGATGGCCTTGGCCACCTGATGGGCGTAACCGCTGAATTCCTGTGCCAGCGTCAAG
>CAZGIO010000002.1:25989-40903 GCA_964525975.1 uncultured bacterium | reverse complement strand
TTGAAAGTTATCGTCGCGGACGGCGGCAAAGTGCTCTTTGGTGGAACAAAAAAACAGGCTCAGGATGCCATCAGGGATGAAGCTGAACGCTGCGGAATGCCCTATGTAAACCACAGATGGCTGGGCGGCATGATGACCAACTTCAAGACCATCAAACAGAGAGTAAGGTATTACAAAAACCTTCAGGCTATGGAGGAAAACGGCGAATTTGAAAACATGAGCAAGAAAGACGCCATCAAACTGAAAAAACAGAAAGAGAAGATGGCTGCTGTTTTTCACGGTATCCAGGATATGGAAAAGATGCCGGGAGCTGTTTTTGTGATCGATATCAAAAAAGAGAAAAATGCCGTGGCCGAAGCGCATAAGCTCGGTATTCCAGTATTTGCCCTTATTGATACAAATTGTGATCCCGATGAAGTGGATTATATCATTCCTGGCAATGACGATGCTATCAGGTCATTGAAACTTATCTCACAGATTGTGGCTAATGCCGTCCTTGACGGGATGCAGAGCAATCTTGAAGGCAGGGATGTAAATGAAGCAGCCGCTGAAAAGAAAGCGGAGGCTCCAGCGGTTAAAGAGGCTGAAGCAAAAGAAACAGAAGCTGAAGTGAAAGAAGCGGAAGCTGAAGTTAAAGAAGAAGCCCCTGAAGCCGCCAAAGAGACAGAAGAACCTTCAGAAAAAGAATGACGAGGAGGAAGATATGCAGATCACAGCTCAGATGGTAAAAGAGCTCCGCGAGGCAACAGGCGCGGGAATGATGGACTGTAAAAAAGCTCTTACCGAATGCGATGGAGATAAAGAGAAAGCGATAGAGTTCCTGAGGAAGAAAGGCCTTGCTTCAGCCGCTAAAAAAGCCGGCAGAACGACAGCCGAAGGAAGAGTGGGTTCATATATCCACGCAACAGGCAAGATCGGCGTGCTCGTGGAAGTGGCTTGCGAGACAGATTTCGTCGCCAAGACCGACGATTTCCAGGTCCTCCTGAAAGACCTTTCCATGCAGGTGGCAGCTTCAAGCCCCGCGGTCGTAGCCCGCGAGGAACTGGATCAGGATATGATCGAAAAAGAGCGTGTCATATACAGAGACAAGATGCTCGCTGAAGGTAAACCTGAAAAAATGGTGGACAAGATCGTTGACGGAATGCTCGAGAAACGCTATTATAAAGAAGTGTGTCTTTTGGAGCAGCCTTTTATAAAGGATACTGATATGACTGTCCAGGATTATGTAAACAGCTTTATTGCTAAACTTGGTGAAAACATACAGGTAAAAAGGTTTGTCAGATTCTCAATGGGAGAATGATGTATTCGCGCATTATTCTTAAGTTGAGTGGAGAATTGCTGTCAGGCGGCAAGGGTTTCGGTATTGATCCCGAAGCCCTTCGGTCTGCAGTGACGGAGATAAAGGAAGTCTTTGATGCCGGTATCCAGATCGGACTGGTCATCGGAGGCGGAAATATCTTCAGAGGCAGGTCTCTTATCAGGGACCTGGATTTCCCCGAGCCTAAGGCTCATCACATGGGCATGACGGCCACTGTCATCAATGGCCTCGCCCTTGAGACAGCGTTGAGGAAGATCGGCTGCAAGGCAAAGAACTTCTCTTCTTTTGAGATCCCCGGTATTTCAGAAAAATTTGACCTGGACCGTGTCCTGGAAGCCATGACGGATTCCGTGGTGATCTTCACCGGAGGGACAGGGAACCCGTTTTTCAGCACAGATACCGCAGCATCGCTGCGGGCCGCTGAAACAGACGCCGAAGTGCTGGTCAAAGCCACTAAAGTGGATGGTGTCTACAGCGCCGACCCTAATAAGGATCCCCATGCCGTCCGGTTTGATGAGATGACATACGGGGAATATGTCAGCAAAAACCTCAAGGTCATGGATATCAGCGCAGTGAATATGTGCAGAGAAAAGAGTATCCCTGTGGTGGTCTTTGATTTTTCAGTCAAAGGAAACCTTGCTTCATTATTATTAAAAGGCGAAACGGCACATACCTTGATCCGCTGAGAGCAAAACGGAAAGGAGTATGTTATGGAGAATACCAATATTAAAGAATGTCGTGTGAAGATGGAAAAGACCATCCATGTGCTGAAAGAAGAGCTGCATGGTGTGAGGACCGGAAGAGCGTCTGTAACTCTTCTGGATAATGTGACCCTGGATTATTACGGGACACCCACCCCTATAACACAGATGGCCACTGTAAACGCTCCGGAACCCAGGATGATAACAGTTGCTCCCTGGGATGTATCACTTCTCCCTGAGATCGAAAAGGCAATCAGAGCTTCCAGCCTGGGACTTAACCCGGGGAATGACGGAAAACTCATCAGAGTGCCGGTGCCTGCCCTTTCCGAGGAAAGAAGGAAGGATCTTGTGAAGGTCATAAAGAAGATGGCTGAGGATTCCAAGATCGCAATCCGGAACATACGCAGGGATGAGAACGAGAAGATCAAACATCAGAAAAAAGAGGGAGATATCCCTGAAGATATTGAAAAGAAACTTTTAGATGAAATACAGAAGATCACAGACGATCATGTGAAAGCGGTGGATGAAGTCATCGCTGCAAAGGAAGCGGAGATACTGGAGGTCTGATGGAGCCAGTGATACCGGCGCACGTTGCCATCATAATGGACGGTAATGGGCGCTGGGCTGCCAAGCGGCTTATGCCCAGAAGCGTCGGGCATAAAAAGGGAGTGGAATCAGTACGCCGCGTGGTCAAAGCCGCCGCTAAGGCGGGTGTCGCCGCGCTTACGCTCTATGCGTTCTCCGTGGAAAACTGGAAACGTCCCAAAGACGAAGTGGACTCTCTCATGTCCCTTTTCGTTCGATCCATCGACAACGAACTTGATGACCTTGTCTCAAACGGTATCCGCCTGCGGTTTATCGGAATCAGGGAAGGGCTTCCCGCCGATGTGGCCGAAAAAGTGTCAAAGGCTGAGGAAAAAACTGCGGACGGCGAAGCGCTGCTGGTCAATGTGGCGTTGAATTACAGCGCCCGCAGTGAAATTGCTGCTGTGTTCAGGGCCCTTGCAGAAGATATCTCCCACACAGGGCATGTCACTGAGCAAAGTATCTCAGACGCGCTTTTTACAAGCCACTGCGGCGATCCGGACCTGATAATCCGCACAGGGGGAGAGCACAGACTGTCAAATTTTCTTTTATGGCAGGCTGCATACAGCGAACTCTATTTTACAGATGTCTTATGGCCGGATTTTTCAGAAGATGATTTCAATGCCGCTCTTGAGGATTACAGTCAGCGTGAAAGACGATACGGGGGGATAAAGTGAATCTTTTTAAAAGAAGTTTAGTGGCTCTGGCGGGTATACCTTTTCTTATGTTTCTGGCTCTCACAGGGAGCGGATGGACAGATTATTTTTTTGCCGCGCTGGTTTCAGCTTTTTCCATATATGAGTTTATGAGGATGTTCGGGATCAAGTCGTCCTTTCACATTACTGCCGCTGTGTCAGCGGGGCTCATGCATCTGGCGGCTCTCAGGTACGGTTTTTCACAGGCTGCCCCTTTTGTGGTCCTGCTTGTGGTGCTGCTCCCTGTGGAGGCTCTTTTATATAATTACAAGGAAAAGCGGGATGCCAGTAGGATCTTTGTAACGTTCTTCTCATCTGTATATATCACTTATTTTTTCTCTTTTTTTATCAGGATGAAAGGGGCCCCCTCTCTGGGATCCCGCTGGGCGGCCGCGTTCTTTGTCTCTGTATGGGTCATTGACAGCGCGGCATATTTTGTGGGGATGCTTCTGGGGCGAAAACGGGGCATCGTAGCGGTATCTCCCAAAAAATCCGTCGCGGGATTTCTTGGCGGGATGCTGATACCTCTGGCCTTTTCACCGCTTTTTTCCTGGTATCTGGGACAAAAGACCTCTGCGGGAATGCTGATCATGGCGCTGCTTTCCATAACAGTGCAGGCAGGAGACCTTTCTGAGTCACTGATCAAACGATATGCCGGAGTCAAGGATTCAGGGACCCTGCTGGGCCCCCATGGCGGGATCTTTGACCGTTTTGATTCCATGATCTTCAGTCTGCCGCTCTTTTACTGGATAGCGCGGCTTCTTGTTAATTGAGCTGTTGACAGATAACGATTTCAGTATATACTCCCTCCGTGTGTTGGATAATTAGTCCGATTGTGATAATCGGCCTGCTGTTTTACATAAATCATCTTGGCAGAAAGCTTAAGGCTGTTAAAGGCGCGAAACCCGCTTGGATCGATTTTACTGATATCGCCGTTACCAAGACTCTGGAAAACGGAAAGATCAAAGCATTTGTCACTCTTCGGGTGGGAGACACGCTGGTTCTTAAAGATATCAGGATCATATCAGACGAGGAAGCGGGTGGAGACAATCTCCGCATCGAAGTGCCTGTGCGCATCACAAAAAAAGGTCACATGATGGATGTCTATCAGTTTATAGACAATGATTTCAAAAAACACCTTTTTGACGCAATCCTGAGAAAATATAAAAGCCTTTAAATCCTGCGGTCCTGCCTGACGATGTTCCAGAGACGACAACTGAACGGAGAGTGCTATGGGTTTTAAAGTCCTTATGATCGAAGTGGACAAAAAGTTCCGAGAAGAGACAAAAAAAGAACTGCTGAGAAGGGAACTTGAAGTCGTTGACGCTTCCAATCTGGAAGATGGGCTGGCGGTTCTCAAAGATGACGGAGATATTCAGGTAGTGCTGGTCAACTGGTGCGCCATGAAGGATTCCCGATCAACAGAACCTGATCTCAGTGGCGATATCATATTCCGTGAAGTCCTCAGGGTCCGTTATGAAGTGAATGTGTTTCTTTTTACAGAAGAGGAAGACCCCAGAAAGATCGGGGGCAAAGGGCTTATCAGCGGTTATTTTTATAAAAAAGACAGAGATTACGATGACATATGCAGAAAGGTCAATGCCGTGGTCAAGGAAAAGCAGCAGGCTCCCTTTTTCGATGCACTTGTAAGCTATTCCCGTAAAAGCAATGATTCATGGCATACACCGGGTCATTCATCCGGAGATTCAGTGAAACATTCCCCGTGGGTGCGGGATTATTATGAGTTTTTCGGACACAACATGTTTGCCTCTGATATCTCAGTATCTGTGCCGGCGCTGGATTCTCTTCTGGATCCAAAACCAGGAGGAGTCATCAGCGCCGCGGAAGAACTGGCTGCCAGAGCTTTCGGATCTAAAAAGACCTTTTTTGTCACCAACGGGACTTCCACATCCAATAAGATCCTGCTTCAGACATTGCTGAAACCCGGCGATGCCATGCTTCTGGACAGAAACTGTCATAAATCTGTGCACTACGGCATTATCGCCGCAGGCTCGGAACCAGTCTATATGAAGCCGTCTGTAAACAATAAACATGGTATTTTCGGGCCTATTCCCAAATCACGTATCTATGAGACCATGGACAGAGCCATTGAGGCCGGGAAAAAGGTCAAGGCCATGATCCTCACTAACTGCACCTATGACGGCCTTATCTATGACCTGAAAGAGATCATCGCCGAGGCTCATAAGCGGAATATCAAAGTCATCATCGATGAAGCCTGGTTTGGATATGCCAATTTTCATAATGCATTTTATCCATGCGCCATGGCTGCCGGCGCGGATTATGCCACACAGTCTACACATAAGACCATGAGCGCCTTCAGTCAGGCCTCTATGATACATGTAAATGACCCTGAGTTTGATGAGATAGAAGACTTTTTTATGGAAAACTATATGCTTTACAGCTCGACTTCACCGGGTTATCCCATGATTGCATCTTTGGATGTGGCCAGGAAACAGATGGTGATGGAGGGGTATAAATTGCTCTCCAATGCGTTGAAACTTGCTGAAGACCTCAGGGACTCTGTCAACTCGCTGGACGGGTTCAGGACCCTTGAAGCCGAAGACCTTATTTCAGACGAGCTCAGAGATGACGGCATCAGGCTTGACAGGACGAAAGTGACCATCGATATATCTGAAAGCGGTTACACCAATAAAAGGCTTGAGCATCTGCTCCTGAACGAATACGGCATCCAGGTTGAAAAGACAACGTTCAATACGTTGACTCTGCTGATCACCATCGGCACCACCCGGTCCAAGATCAACAGGATGTTCCTGGCTCTGGAAGCTCTTTCAAAAAGAAAGGGCGGAGCGGGGCAGCTGCGTCCGGTACAGCCGCTGCGCATGGTGCTTTCCGATATGAAATATCTCCCCAGACATGCGTTTTACTGCAATGGAGAACTTGTTCCTCTTCAGGAGGAGAACGGAAGGACCGCTGCGGGCATGATCGTGCATTATCCTCCGGGAATACCTATACTGGTGCCCGGTCAGGAAATCACACAGGAGATAGTCTCATATCTTTCTGTCCTCCATGAGAAGAACGTGGAGATCCACGGCATGACAGACGGGTATATAAAAGTGCTTGCTTCCCATGAGGAAGACGAACTGCGTGAAAACGGCTATCAGATAGATTGAGCGGAGCAGACATGGACCTGCTGTTGTCGTTGATCCCCACTCTTGTGACCATCATCATCGCTTTTACCACACGAAAGGTGTGGCTGGCCCTTCTGGCAGGTGTCTTTTCAGGCGCCTTTGCCGCTGACGGTCTAACCCTGGATGCTTTGAGACGTTTCGCAGGTTATATCCTGGGGTCAGTCTCAGATCCCGAACGGTTGAAGATCACGTTTTTCGTTATGATGATTGCCGGCATGCTTGCTGTGATGGCCGCCACAGGAGCTAATCTTAAATTCGGAAGGAGCATGGGGAGGATATTGCCCCACAAGAGATCTGCAAGGCTTGCTTCTGTGGGACTCAGTTCTCTTCTCTTTTTTGATGATTATGCAAATGTACTCATTGCAGGAGCGTCCATGAAACCTGTGACATCCGGCAAAGGGATATCCCCGGCAAAACTCGCATATTTCATTGATGTCATGGCGGGGCTCGCTTCTGTGGTGATGATTTCCACGTGGGCGGCATTCGAAGTCTCTCTCATCGGCGGGGCTTTTAAAAGCGCAGGGGTGGTTGTCTCTCCTGTAAGAGCGTTTCTTTCCTCCCTGCCGTTTCATATTTTCACCATATTCAATATATTTTTAGTGCTTCTTGTGGCGTTTGACGGACGCTGGTTTGCAGGCAAAGTGTCGGCTCCCAGGGGTGCTCCTTCAAAAGAACAGCCGGATACCGCAAGAAGAAGGGATATGGTCGCGCCTATACTGGTCCTTCTCGCAGTGAGTCTCGGAGGTATTCTCCTAACAGGTTTAAGGGCATGCCGGGGAATGGAAAGATACACTTTGATGGATGTGCTGGGAGGTGCGTCCACCATTGATTCACTTAATGCCGGTGTGCTTGCCGCCGCGGCGGTCATGATAATGCTCATGCGGAAAGACAACATACTCCAGTGGAAAAGCATAGGGAAGGTATTTACACGGGGCATCAAAGGCATGGTGCCCACTGCGGCTGTGATCATCCTGGCCAAGGGGCTGGAATACTGCGCCGTGGATTTGAAGACCGGGCAGAATATTTCCGCTATTATCGGGGATTCTCTCCCTGTATCCTATGTGCCGGCATTTATATTTCTCATTGCCGCGGCTATCACCGTTGCCAGCGGGTTCTCCTGGAGCTCCATGGCTCTTGTGATGCCCATTGCTGTACAGATGACAGCGGGGGACTCCAGAGTGATCCTGTGGGCTGTGGCTGCGACGATCTCAGGAGCCATATGCGGAGCCCAGATGATACCATACTCTGACAAGACAGTCATGACAGCGGCGGCATGCGGCATATCTCCCGTTTTCCACGCCTCCACGCAGATCAGGCAGGTGGCTGTCACCGGTGCGGCGGCGTTTGCCGCTTATCTGCTTATGGGTGCGGGGCTGAGCCTCTGGGCAGTCGTCCTTGGGGGGATGGCAGTCATATCCGCAGCGCATTTCATTGCCGCAAAGTGATACATCGTCAACCGCCGATATCGTGATTCAAATAACGGTATAAGGGGCGTTTTGTGTTGACAATAATTTTTTTGTGTTCTATGGTATTTGTGTAAGGGGGTCAGCCATGAAAGACCGGATATTTATTTTCTCAGGCTATTACGGCAGCGGCAAGACAGAGGTCTCGACGAATTTCGCACTGAGACTCAAACCGCACAACGAGAAGGTGGCTCTGGCTGATATGGATGTGGTAAATCCCTATTTCAGAAGCCGTGACAAAGGGGATATGTTTGAATCCCGGGGTATACGCCTTATCGCTCCTCCCAGCAGGATCAATGCGGCGGACCTGCCCACGCTCACAGCGGAGATCGGCGGTTTTATTGATAATGATGAATACAAGGTAGTGCTGGATATGGGCGGGGACGATGTGGGGACCATCCCACTTGGAAGCGTTAAAAACAGGATCATGTCCAAGGGCAGATTCGAGGTCTTCATCGTAGCCAATATAAACCGACCCTTTACCAAAAACGCCCAGGGCATAGAACAGATGTCTGAGATGATCTATAAGATGAGCGGGCTTAAACCGTCAGCTGTTATTTCCAATACCCATCTGAAACAGTATACAGATGAAGATATGATCATGAGAGGCGCGGAAGAATGCGCTGCTTTTTCAAAGAAGAACCATTTACCCTTTAAATATGTTACCATACCTGATTTTATTTACAGTGATGGTCTTGCTGAGAAGATTTCGGATAGATTTAACGTGGAAGTGCTTAAATTAGGTCTGTTTTACCATACCCCCTGGGAGGAAGTCTCCGAGGAGGGTAATAAAGTAGGAGGTGTTGACTGAATGCCTAAGGGAAAAGTTGTTATCAACAAAGAGAAATGTAAGGGCTGTGAGCTGTGTATACAGGCTTGCCCCAAGAAGGTATTGGGTTTATCAGAAGATTTTAATACCAAGGGTTACCGTTATTCCACACCTGTGAACGCTGATGACTGCATCGGCTGCGGCATGTGTGCCATGATGTGCCCCGATGTGGCTATTGAAGTCTACAGGGAAGACTAGGAGGAATTATGGGCGAAAGAGTATTGATGAAGGGAAATGAAGCACTCGGTGAAGCTGCGATTATTGCTGGCTGCGATGCTTATTTCGGATATCCTATCACTCCGCAGAACGAACTCACTGCATATATGTCAAAGAGGATGCTTGAAGAGGGAAGGGTATTCGTACAGTCTGAAAGCGAACTTGCGGCCGTCAACATGGTCTTCGGTGCTGCAGGCGCCGGAAAAAGAGCCATGACATCCTCTTCTTCTCCCGGTATAAGCCTGAAACAGGAAGGTATTTCCTATCTTGCGGGCGCCATGCTGCCGGCTGTAGTAGTCAATGTCATGCGAGGCGGACCTGGCCTTGGAAACATATCTCCCGCTCAGGGCGACTATTTCCAGGCTACAAAAGGCGGCGGAAACGGCGACTACAGGCTGATAGTCCTGGCTCCCAATTCCGTTCAGGAAATGGCTGACGACGTCATGGACGCCTTTGACCTGGCAGACAAATACAGAGTCCCCGCTATGGTCATGGCTGACGGTATGCTGGGCCAGATGATGGAACCTGTGGAATTTAAAAGACCCGCCGACAGGAGCACGCTTCCTGCAAAAGACTGGGCTCTTACAGGTGCCAAGGGAAGAGATAAAAACGTGGTCCGTTCACTTATGCTGGGCGGCACAGGCCTTTATGAACATAATGAAGAACTTCGTAAGATATATGCTGAGATCGAAAAAAACGAGGTCAGGTATGAGGAGATGGAGACTAAGGATGCAGAACTTATCCTGGTATCCTACGGCTCCTCTTCAAGAGCTTGTATCGGCGCGGTAAGACATCTCCGCAAAGAGGGAAAGAAAGTGGGACTGGTACGTCCCAGGGTCATCTGGCCTTATCCTTACGATATATTGAACAAGCTTGCCGACAAGGCAAAGAAGTTCCTCACTGTCGAGATGAACCTTGGACAGATGGTTGAAGACGTCAAGATCGGCGTCGCCGGAAAAGCGGAAGTGGATTTCTTCGGTTATGCTGGCGGTTGGATACCCACTGTCAAGGAAGTTGTCGACAGGGTTAACCAGATTATATGAGGAGAGGTGTAATATATGAAAACTGTATATAAAAAACCCGAATCAATGACTTCGGCGACAACGATATATTGCCCCGGATGTCATCACGGTATCGCCCACAGACTGGTAGCTGAAGTTATCGACGAGCTGGGGATCAGAGAAAAGACAATAGGCATCGCTCCTGTTGGATGCGCTGCCCTTGCGTATGATTATTTTAACGTGGACTTTTCAGAGACTCCCCACGGAAGGGCTCCCGCCGTGGCAACTGGCTTAAAACTCACACAGCCTGATAAGATCGTCTTTACCTATCAGGGCGACGGCGACCTGGCGTCAATCGGCGCAGCGGAGATCCTTCACCTGGCAAACCGCGGTTTCAATATCACTACGATATTCATCAATAACGCTATTTACGGCATGACAGGCGGACAGATGGCTCCCACTACACTGGAAGGCCAGAAGACCACCACAAGCCCCATGGGCAGAGACATCGCTGTACACGGCCATCCCATGAAAGTATCGGAGATCCTGTCCAATACAGCAGGCGCGGCGTATATAGCAAGAGGCGCCGTGTATGATCCGAAACATGTGATGGAGACTAAAAAGATGATCAGAAAAGCGTTCCAGAACCAGATAGACGGCAAGGGCTTCTCCATGGTGGAAATCCTTTCCACATGTCCCACAAACTGGGGCCTTTCACCCCTTGACGCAGTGGATTGGCTGAAGGAAAATATGGAACCATTCTATCCTCTCGGCGTCAAAAAAGACATAGATGCGGAATAAAGGGAAAGGGGAATGATATGGAACATAAAATAGTAATGGCAGGATTCGGCGGACAGGGCATCATGGTCATGGGCAGGCTCTTGACTTATGCCGCCATGTCAGAAGGTAAAAATGTCTCCTGGATCCCTTCATACGGGGTCGAACAGAGAGGCGGAACAGCCAACTGCAGCGTGGTTGTGGCCGATGAGATCATCGCGGCACCCATCGTGTCTGAACCGGAATATGCGATCATAATGAACAGGCCGTCACTTGATAAATTCGAACCTAAGATGGTCAAGGGCGGGAAGATGATCATCAATACTTCCATCGTGGACAGAGCAGTGAAACGTGATGATGTGAACCCTGTAGAATTAAAATGCAACGACATCGCCATAGAACTGGGCGATGTGCGTTTTGCCAATATGGTTGCCCTTGGAGCTTTCTGTAAGCTTACGGGTATCGTGAAACTTGAGACACTTCAGGAATCCCTGAAGAAAGTTCTTTCCGCCAGACGTCAAAACCTGGTGCCTGTTAATCAAAAAGCGCTTGAAAAAGGATACAGCATGGTATAATATTATTCTAAGGGAAGGGAATTTTTCCCTTCCCTTGGAATAATCGATCCGTCAGATGTAAAGGGGGAGTATGTCTAAGATCGGCTCCATGCTCAGAAATGTAGGATTAATCGATGACGTGCAACTTCAGAAAGCCCTGGAGGAGCAAAAGCGAACCCATGAGACCATAGGAACCATACTGGTCAAGCTCGGTTTCGTCAGCGAGACTGACCTTACCAATACCCTTGGTAAACAGCTTGGTGTGGCATCTGTGGATCTGTCCCATTATGAGATAGACAACAGTGTCCTCAAGATCATAAGCGTAGAAATAGCTAAAAAATATAAAGTCATACCACTGCACCGCATGGGTTATACAATAACCCTTGCCATGGCAAATCCCACCAATGTGATGGCCATAGACGACATCAAGTTCCGGACGGGTTTCAATATCGAACCGGTAGTCGCCGCGGAGACCTCCATCATGAAATCAATTGAAAAATATTACGGAGCGGACAGCGGCCAGCTTGATGACCTTTCAGATTCATTTGATGAAGATATAGATCTCGCCGAGTTCGAGGTTATCGAAGATGACGATGAGGTGAGCGAGGCTGAACTCATGAGCCAGGTGGAAGACGAACCTGTGGTCAAGCTTGTGCAAAACCTTATAGCCAAGGCGGTTGTGGATAAGGTGAGTGATATTCATATTGAACCCTATGAAAAGACTGTCCGTGTGAGGTTCCGTCTCGACGGTACTCTCCAGACTGTGCTGGAACCGCCGAAAAAACTTCAAAACGCCATCACATCCAGGATAAAGATCCTTTCAAAACTGGATATAGCCGAACGGCGCCTGCCCCAGGACGGCCGCTGTAAGTTTAAAGTCTCCAAGAGGAAAGTGGTGGACCTTCGTGTCTCCACGCTTCCCACGGTCTTTGGCGAAAAAGTGGTTATGCGTATCCTTGACAAGGAGAACCTGAGGCTGGATCTTACTAAACTGGGTTTCGAAGTGGATGATCAGGATAAGTTCAAGAAAGCCATAGAAGCCCCTTACGGCATGGTCCTTGTAACGGGCCCCACGGGATCCGGAAAGACCACTACGCTTTATTCAGCCTTGAGCAGCCTGAACAAAGTCGATGTCAATATTATGACCGCCGAAGACCCGGTGGAGTTTAATCTGGGAGGGATAAACCAGGTAAACGTCCATTCTGAGATCGGTTTGAGTTTTGCTTCTGCCCTCCGTTCTTTCCTGCGACAGGCTCCCGATATCGTGCTTGTAGGTGAGATCCGAGATTTTGAGCCGGCGGAGATTGCCATCAAGGCCGCTCTTACAGGCCATCTTGTTCTCAGCACACTGCATACAAACGACGCGGCTTCAACCATCAACAGGATGATCAATATGGGTGTGGAACCGTTTCTCATCGCCTCTTCAGTGGTGCTCATCCTGGCACAGAGGCTCATGAAAAAACTGTGCCCGAACTGCAAAGAGCAGTACCGGCCCTCAGATTCGGAACTCGCCAACCTCGGTATATCACGAGAAGAGGCTGCCGCCCTGACTTTCTACAGACAGAAGGGGTGTCACGAATGCAATAATACAGGTTATAAGGGCAGGGTGGCTATTTATGAGGTCATGCCTGTTTCGGAAAATGTCCGTAAAGTCATACTTGAGCGGGGTTCAGTCCTCGATATCAAAGAGATGGCAAGGCGTGAAGGATTGCGCACATTGCGCGAGAGCGCCGTCCTTAAGTTTAAAGACGGGATCACTTCGTTCGAAGAGATCATAAGGACGACTTTCGAGGACTGAGAGACAGGAGGAATATATGATAGATGATAACAGGTCCGATGGTAACAACTCCAGGGTCAGCCTGGGTGGAAACACTTCTGAGCAGGCCGCTCCTCAGAGAGGGTCCAGCAAGATCAATGTCAGTGAACTTTTCAGACACATGAAGGAGAGAAACGCATCCGACTTGCATATTACAGTGGGTAAGGCTCCTGTGGTAAGGGTGGATGGACATCTTCAGGAAATACCAAATATGCCCATATTAAGTCCTCAGCATACCCAGGCTCTTGTTTACAGTATTCTTACAGATGCACAGAAGAAAGAGTTTGAAGAGACCAATGAGCTGGATTTTTCGTTCTCAGTGAAGGGCGTCTCACGCTTCAGAGGGAATGTTTTTCGCCAGCGCGGTGCAGTTGGCATGGCAGTGAGGACCATCCCGTTTGAGATATTATCCTTTGAAAGACTGGGATTGCCTTCTGTCCTGAAAGACCTATGCACAAGGCCCAACGGCCTGGTGCTTGTCACAGGACCCACGGGGTCCGGCAAGTCCACTACTCTTGCCGCCATGGTGGATTATATCAATGAAAATACAAGCAATCATATCATGACAATAGAAGATCCCATCGAGTTTGTGCACAGGCACAACAACAGTATCATAAACCAGAGAGAAGTGGGTACTGACACAGGCAGTTTTGAGACTGCATTGAAACATGTGCTCCGTCAGGACCCCGATGTCATACTTATCGGAGAGCTCAGGGATATTGAATCCATGCGTATTGCCCTGAAGATTGCGGAGACAGGCCATCTCTGTCTTGCAAGTCTTCATACGAACTCAGCGGCGCAGACCATATCAAGGATCGTGGATATCTTCCCGGGCCATGAAAAACAGCAGATACGCACCCAGCTTTCGTTTGTGCTGGAAGGCGTCATCTCTCAGCAGCTTATTCCCGCCACACGTGGAGGGAGGACCATAGCATTTGAGATACTGGTGGCAACTCCCGCTATCAGGAACCTTATCCGGGAGGATAAGATACAGCAGATCGTATCGCATATGCAGACAGGCCAGAAATACGGCATGACTACGCTTAATTCCATGCTGTTTAAACTTTACACTGACCGCATGATCAGTTATGAAGATGCCGTGAAGAGATCACCTTCTCCCGAGGAGCTGATCAATAAGATCAATCGTACGTAACGGAGGTAATAGATGCCTATATTCAAATATTCAGGTACCGTAGGGACAAAGAGGACAGACGGGGAGATACAGGCTGCAGATCTTGATGAAGCAACCCGTATCCTCATGGGGCGAAATGTAAATATTGAGCACATAGCCAAAAAACCCAAGGAAATTAAGCTCTCTTTCGGTTCCGGGGTCAAGACCAAGGACATGGTTATATTCACCAGGCAGTTTTCTACCATGCTCAATGCAGGTATACCTCTTGTGGATTGTCTTACCATACTGTCTCAGCAGATCGAGAACAACACCCTTAAGGGCATTATCCAGGACGTTAAAAACGAGGTCGAGGCCGGTAAGCCTCTCAACGAGTCTCTCAGGAAACATCCAAAAGTCTTCACTTCTCTATACTGTTCTCTTGTAGAGGCGGGAGAAGCGGGAGGACTGCTGATCAATGTGCTTGAAAGGCTGTCGGGATACATGGAAAAGAACATGGCTCTCATCGGAAAAGTCAAAGGCGCCATGACCTATCCCGTTATTATCCTTATTGTGGCCGTTGGCCTTATCGGCGCCATGCTGTACGGTGTTATACCCAAGTTTGAAGAGATGTTTGACAGTATGGGATCCAAGCTTCCGGCGCTGACCCAGGGAGTCATC
>CAZGIO010000002.1:15225-25979 GCA_964525975.1 uncultured bacterium | reverse complement strand
AGGCTAATATGATCCCCATCATGCTTATCCTTACAGGAGCCATCGTGGGATTCGTCATGTGGAAACGGACAAAAAAAGGCGCTTATGCCTGGGACGGGTTCCTGCTTAAGACGCCCCTGTTCGGTGTCATCATAAAAAAGAACGCCGTGGCAAGGTTCTCAAGGACGTTCAGCACGCTGGTAGCCAGCGGCGTGGATATACTCCATGCCCTGGAGATCACAGCAAGGACTTCCGGGAACCAGGTCATTGAAAAAGCCATCATGGATGCAAGGTCGTCCATATCCGGCGGTTCGGAGATATCCATACCTCTGGCTAAGTCGGGAGTGTTTCCTCCCATGGTTGTCTCCATGATATCCGCGGGAGAAAAATCCGGCGCCCTGGAAGATATGTTGACTAAGATCGCTGATTTTTATGAGCTGGAAGTGGATCAGGCAGTGGGATCCCTTACATCAGCCATGGAGCCGTTAATAATGGTCTTCCTCGGCGGGGGCATAGGAACAATTGTCATCGCTCTTTTCCTGCCTATACTCACCATGGCTTCAAACATATGATCACAGCGGGAACGTCCCTGATCAGTTCCCTGGGGATAGAGAGCAGAGGGAAAAACGGATATTCCCTTCTGCTGGAGATCCTGAAGGCTGTCTCTGTCTTTCCGTATGAGAATATTTCAAAGATACTGCGGTTGTCTCATAAGGGGGCCTGCGGTCCGGAAGCGCTGCGCAGATATCCTGAAACCATATTAAAAGACCATCGGGACCTGGGACTGGGGGGGACCTGTTTTTCCCTCACATGGTTTCTCAAAGAGATACTGGAACACTTTTCCATGGACTACTATCTTATAACAGCGGATATGAGCACAGGAAAGAATGTGCATTGCGCCGCGGTGGCATTTGTCCAGGGCAAAAAATATCTGCTGGATCCGGGCTATCTCTATTCAAAACCGCTGATCATGGATGCGGATATGACTGCGGTGATGGGGTTTACAAACGCTGCTGTCATAAAACGTGATGGGCGATATCGTTTATGCACATACACTGAATATTCCGGGATAAAGGAGAGATATGTCTTTGACGATGCGCCTGTTGATGAGGCTTTGTTCCTGCGACGCTGGGACGAGTCATTTAACGGCAGGGGTATGAACAATATTTGTGTATCCAGAGTGGCGGGAGATAAGCAGATCTTTTTCCTGCGGGATTTTATGAGAGTGAGTTCCATAAAGGACAAGCGGAATATCAAAGTAAGAGGTTGCGAGGGCGAGAAAATATCTGAATATTTCGGCATAGATGACAGGATTTATAAAAAAGCTGTGCAAGCGCTGGATGGATTGAGGACAGGGCATGGGAAGACCGCAGTGTAAATATTTTTTCGGTATAATCAGACAACCGGATGTGGCATCATCCCGTGTGGAAAGACTCCTTGCCCGTGAGTTTGGCGCCATTGATACATGCAGCGGTGTATATCCCTTTGACAAAACGGACTATTATATGGCTGAGATGGGAAAAGGGCTTGTGCGTGAGTTTTTTTCTCTGAGCTCTCCGGACAGTCCAGGCAGTCTCCCTGACTACAAGCTTCGCTGCGCGCGTATAGAGGAGCAGTGGAAGGATAATGGAAACCGGGTGATCAATATCGATCCCGGGTATATGGATTTTTATAAGATCGTACTGGCTTCGTTTAAAGAGGGCGGGCAGAAGATCTACATGTCAGACGGTGTTTATGCCGACATGACGCTGTATTATAAAAAAGGGGAGTGGCATGCTTTCCCCTGGACGTTTCCGGACTTTGCCCTGGGGGTCTATGATAAATACTTTATTAAGTTAAGGGAAGCGTATAAAACCGGTAAATAAGTTAAACATATATATTGACTTTTATCGGTCATATGCTACTATATTGAAGAAAAAATACGGAGGTGGTTTATGAACAATAGAGGTAAAAGCCTGATTTTATGGGACCTGGTTATCGTGGTCTTGCTTGCGGCCTTGATATATTCTTTTATACGTCCTAACAGACTGTCGCATCTTGATTTGAAATCTCAGGCGGATGTTGAGAAGGGACTGTCGACGCTTCAGGTCGCAATGGACATGTATTCAACCAGATATAATGGTGTTCTTCCCGGTATCGCAGGCGATGATGTTAACGCTGTGGGAACCATCATCGATGATATCGAGGAGTCAGAAGTCTTCGTATTCGATGAGATCGATTTTGAGAAGATCCGCTCTTCATTTGCTGCGGGTATCCAGGGCACAAAATATGAGAAGACATCCAACGGATACAATATCATTGTCTTTGCAAAAGACAGGTCTCCTCATAAGTATATTATGACAGGTGACAAGATCGAAGCTGTGGATCCCCAGAAAAAGCTGATTGAATATCTGGGCGTCATCGACGGACTGAAAAAAGATGTTGATGCTGAACTGCTTGTCTTTGATGCGGTAGTTGAAAAATCCAAAGAAGTGGCAGATGATATCGCTGAGCTTAAGAAAAATGATGAAGAAGGTAATTTTGAGATCATCAACACTGTCTATGATTCTGTCAAAGATGCTACTTCTATCGAAGCGATCAACCAGGAAGATTATGAGACAGCAAAGAAGATGCTTCAGCTTCTCGCCATCAAAGTGGAAGGCATAAAAAATGTCAAGTCCATGTCCTTCGATTCTGTACAGGCCATCGGAAAGGCAGGATTCGAAGCGGAAGACGCTATCGCAAATCTTAATGAACTTTCTTCATATCTCAAAGCCGGAAAGCTTGTACGCCAGGCCAACAGTCTGCATAAACAGGCTGAGGACGTGATGAGATTCGCTAATGATAAAGTGGATGAACTTTATCCGAAGCAGAACGACCTGGTCGCCCTTGTAGACGAGCACGGCGAAGCGCTGGACAAGTTTGACGGGATGCTTCTCGAGTATAAGACTAAGATGCAGTTTGTAGTCCAGAAGTTCGTGGATCTTAAGAAACAGGGATAATCAGTTTTTATTCATTGATAAATATATTCGGGGAGGGCTTTCAGCCCTCCCTTTTTTTTGCATATTATTCAGGAGAGAGTAAGGAAAAAGTGACAGTGAACGTCGAACCCTTTCCAGGTTCACTTTCGATGGATATGGGGGCTTCGTGCAGCCCGGCGATGTGTTTGACGATGGAAAGACCCAGGCCTGTTCCCCCGGTCTTTCTGGACCGTGATTTGTCCACTACGTAAAAACGCTCAAATATTCTCTGGATCCTGCTTTGAGGGATGCCGATGCCTGTATCCTTCACTGAAAGCACGGCATTGCCGCCGCTCTCCTTTAAAGAGACAGTCACAGAGCCTTTTTCAGTATATTTCAGGGCGTTATCCAGAAGATTTATCAGCAGCTGTTCTATCCTGTATTCAAGGCCCTTGATCATCACTGGTTTTTCGGGGATGTCGGCATTCAGGGTGATCTTCTTTTCCAACGCTTTGTCTGAGAATATTATCATGGTATTATCAATGGTCTTGCACAGGTCCATCTCAACGGGTACCTCTGCTCCTGACTTATCTTCGATCCTGGACAGTGTGATGAGGTCCTTTACGATGTTGATGAGCCTGTCAGTATGATTGCGTATGATAGTGAGATACTTTTTATTGTAAGGGGAATCCTGGTTTTCCATGGTCTCTATGAAACCCTTAATAGCAGTAAGAGGTGTGCGCAGTTCATGTGACACGTTTGCCACCAGGTCCTTTTTTACTGTCTCTATCTGTTTAAGACTTGTGATGTCATGCAGTATGGTAACGCATTCCTTGGTCCCTCTGATAAAGTTGATGCTCACAAGGTAGACCTGTCTTCCCAGTGTTATCTCAGATATCTTTGGTGAAGAAGTATCCCGGACCCGATTTATAAGGTTTATGATCTCCGGCTGGCTGATGATATCGAGAAGGTGGTCTCCCGGCTTGACTTCTTTGCCTGTAAACTGCCTGAAACTGGAATTGGAGAGTGAGATACGATTGTTTTTGTCCACGACAAACAGTGATTCTTCAAATGACTCGATGATGCCCCTGATCTTATCCTCGCTTTCCCTGGAGGCTGAGAAGAGTTCGTCCAGCTTCCTGGTCATGATATTGAAGTTCTCAGCGAGTATGCCCAGTTCATCTTTATTTTTAAAATGCAGTTTCACGTTGAAGTCTCCCGATGCTATCTCCTGCGAAGCCTCGGAAAGAGCCATGATTGGCGATGTGATGGACCTGGAAAGATGATATGCAAGGAGCAGTGTTAAGAGCAGGATCACCACCACGATCTTCAGCAGCTTGACTGTGATGTCATTGATCAGCACTCCAATATCTTTGATGTACATGCTTGTGCGTATTACAGCAGTCTGACTGTCACCAGGGGAAAGGGGTACTGCTACGTAGAGCATCTCCTGCCGCACTGTACGGGAAAAACGGGTGGCTCTGCCGGTCTTTCCGGAATATGCCTGCCTGATCTCCACACGGTTGCCGTGATCTTCCATGGTGCCGGGGTCTTCCTCGGAATCTGCAAGCACCTGGCCGTTACGGTCGATGACTGTGAGACGGTAGCCTGTCTCCCTGCCTGACTCCTTGATCACGGCGTCAAGCTTTGCGGGATCTCCCAGAAGCGGGGTGACAAGCGCCTTCATCCCTTTGCTCTGGCTTTCAAGATGATTTGAGATGGTATCCATATAATGTTTCTTTATGGATGAAGATGAAAAAAAGATCACAGGCACAAGAAGAAATACTATGATCAGGATAAAAGAATAAAGAAATTTAACAAAGATTGATTTTCTCATAAGTCCAGTTTATAACCTACCCCTCTAA
Source organism: uncultured bacterium (assembly GCA_964525975.1). Classification (GTDB taxonomy): domain Bacteria; phylum Macinerneyibacteriota; class Macinerneyibacteria; order Macinerneyibacteriales; family DSCS01; genus CAZJQC01. The sequence continues at coordinate 21,196 of CAZGIO010000002.1, read as the reverse complement.
CATTTTGTATAAGTTTTCCGAAGTCACCCAGTTTTTCTCTGAGATGCTTGATATGCACGTCAACAGTCCTGTCAAGAACCGCTTTCTCATCACCCCAGAGATGTTCAAGGATCTGGTCTCTGTTGAACACCCATCCCTTGTGGCGGGCAAGGAGCAGCAGTATATTGAACTCCGTTGCCGTGAGCTGTATGTTTTCATTGTCTGCAGTCACTGCATGACGCTTTATATCGATCTTCAGCCCTTCTGTGATATCCAGGACCCGGCTTTCAGCGGCTGCTCGGGGGTCTGACCGTTTCAGGATGTTCTTTACACGGGCTGTCAGCTCACGCACTGAAAACGGTTTGGTGATATAATCATCGGCGCCAAGTTCCAGGCCAAGTACTCTGTCCATCTCCTCACCCTTCGCCGTGACCATGATCACCGGTATTGATTTCAGTGTCTCGTCACGTTTGATTTCTTTGCACAGCTCCATGCCGTCTCCGTCGGGGAGCATGATGTCAAGGAGGATGAGGGCAGGTTTCTTTTCAATTATGCGTAACCTGAAATCTGAGATAGTGAGAAATGTCTCTGCTTTAAAGCCGGCTCCCTCCATATTGATGGATATGAGCTCGGCTATGTCCATCTCATCCTCTACGATATAAATAAGTTGTTCCATATATCCTCCTGTTTATTTGATTACCGGAAACATGGAGTTAAGCAGATGTTCTGCAGTGGCGCTGTTTGATGCGTAAGGTATATTATACAATATGGCCACACGGAGCAGCGCTTTTATGTCCACGTCATGGGGGTGGGGTGAAAGGGGGTCCCAGAAAAAGATCACAAGATCCACATTGCCTTTTACGATCTCAGCGCCGATCTCCAGGTCTCCGCCGTGGGGTCCGCTGTTGTACCGTTTCACTTCAAGGCCGCATTCTTCCTGCAGACGTCTGCCTGTGGTCCCCGTGGCGATGAGACGGCATCCTTTGAGTATATCTTTCTTGTTGTTGACCCATTTAATGAGTTCGTCTTTTCTGTTGTCATGCGCTATAAGAGCAATCCTTTTGGGTTCCATAAATACTTCCTCTCTTTTAATCAAATATTATAAGTTTAACATTAATAATGTCTTATTAAAATGTTAATTTTGTGTGAAGTCTTGTCCAAAGCCGTTTTTATTCAAAGTTAACCGATAATTAACATTCCATTCACCCCCTGTTAATTTTCAGGGGGTAGATTTAGGACACCAAAAGGAGGTTTTATGAAGACTTTAAAGAGAATGACATTTTTAGTACTGGCTGTTATGTTGTTTGCCGGCTTTGCCATGGCAAAAACTGAGATCATGGGTGCGGGAGCTTCTTTCCCTTATCCTCTTTACACAAAGATGTTCGCTGAATACAACAACGAGACCGGTGTAAAGGTAAACTATCAGGCTATCGGTTCCGGCGGGGGTATCAAACAGGTGACAAAGAAAGTCGTTGATTTCGGCGGGACAGATGCCTTCATGAACGACAAGAAGATCGAAGCCGCAGGCGGCGGGATACTTCATATCCCCACATGCATAGGCGCTGTGGCGGTGACTTACAATCTTCCCGGTTCACCTGAGCTGAATCTTACTTCTGATGTTATAGCAGACATCTTTCTGGGAAAGATCACCAAGTGGAACGACAGCAGGATAAAAGATCTCAATAAAGGCGTTAAACTGCCTAAGATGAAGATCACTGTTGTAAGAAGATCTGACAGCTCAGGAACTACTTTTATCTTCACAGATTATCTTACAAAAGTAAGCAAGGACTGGGAAAAGAATATGGGCAGAAGCAAGACTCCTGAATGGGGCAGCTATGCCATCGGCGCGGCCAAAAACGCCGGTGTAGCCGGTCAGGTCAAGAACATACCCGGAGCCATCGGTTATGTCGAGGTAATATACGCACTTTCAAACAACATGCCTGTTGCCAAAGTCATGAACAGGAAAGGCAATTATATAGCTCCTTCACTGGAAGCTGTAAGCCTTGCCGCAGACACAAAGATGCCTGCTGACACAAGAGTGACTATTACTGACACAGCGGCTGGCAAGGGATACCCCATAGCAAGTTTTACATGGGTAATATTCTACAAAGAGCAGAATTACGGAAAGAGAAGTCTTGAACAGGCTAAAGCCACTATGGAACTCCTCTGGTGGATGATCCATGACGGTCAGAAATACAATGCCGGCCTGAAATATGGTAACCTTCCTTCAGAAGCTGTTAAGCTTGCTGAGAAAGTAATCAAATCAGCTGTTTACAATGGAAAACCCATCCTTAAATAAAGAGATGATATGAGAGCAAAAGTAGAACAGGGGACCGGCCTTAGGGCCGGTTCCGATTTCAATGCACACAAGATCAAAGACAAGACCTTTTCGGCGTATATACTGGGTGCAGGCATACTTGTGCTCCTCATACTGGGAGGGTTCTTTATCACACTGCTGATCAGGTCCATACCTGTGCTGAGAGACCAGGGTCTGAGCTTTATCACAGGCACAAGATGGGCCCCCATGAATGACAAGTTTTCAGCACTGCCGTTTATTGCAGGCACACTTCTTACATCATTCACTGCCATCATCATCGCACTGCCGTTTTCACTCTCCATCTCGATCATGCTTGGCGAGTATGTGAAAAAAGGCCGTTTTGCGCAGTTTTTTAAGAGTGTCACAGAACTGCTTGCGGGTATACCCTCGGTCATTTACGGTTTCTGGGGCATCATGATACTTATGCCCGCTGTTCAGGTCCTTCAGATGCATCTGGGCATGACTCCGTATGGTGTGGGAGTTTTTACGGCGTCTCTTGTGCTCGCAGTGATGGTCATACCATATTCAGCTTCCCTGGGCAGAGATGTGATCGACATGGTCCCGGATGACCTTAAGGAAGCGGCTTACGCCATGGGCGCCACAAGGTTTGAAGTGGTGCGTCACGTGGTGCTTCCATATGCCAGGTCGGGGATCATGGCGGGGTTGTTTCTCGCGCTGGGAAGAGCCGTGGGAGAGACCATGGCTGTGACCATGCTCATAGGCAATGCCAACTTCCTCCCTAAAAGCCTGTTCGGTCCCGCCAATACCATGGCAAGCGTAATAGCCAACGAGTTCGGCGAAGCAGACGGCATGCATGTGCCTGCCCTCATCGGCGTGGGATTGCTTCTAATGATTATTACAGGGCTTATCAACTATGCCGGCAAAGCCATCATGAAAAAATTCCAGGTTGGAGGTAACTGATATGTATGAAGTCAGACTGGAATCAAGAAACAAGAAAGACAGATTTTTTAAGTTTGCGGTCTATACCATAGCCTCTCTGGTTGTCGTACCCCTGGGGTTTGTCTTGTTCTACATAATCAAAAAAGGTATAAGCGTAGTCAATTTTAATTTTCTGTTTTCCATGCCTGCGGGGGTGGGCGAACCCGGAGGGGGAATACTCCATTCCCTGGTGGGAACGCTGCTTCTCATCGCCGTGGCGGTTGTCATATCTGTGCCCCTCGGTGTGGGTACTGCAATCTATACCAATGATTACCCAAAAAAGAGATTGTCAAAGAACATACGTTTTACAGTGGACATGCTTCAGGGTATACCGTCCATCATCATGGGCATCGTGGTCTACATATGGGTGGTGCTGCCCATGAAGCGTTTTTCCGGGTTTGCGGGAGGGGTGGCGCTGGCCATCATGATGCTGCCCGTGGTCATCAAATCCACTGAAGAGACATTGAAGATGATACCTCAGAGCCTGAAGGAAGCTGCGCTGGCTCTGGGCGCTCCCTATTACAGGACTGTGCTTCAGGTCATACTCCCCGCGGGCATCTCCGGTATTATGACAGGAGTGCTGATCGGTGTCTCCAGGATCGCAGGCGAGACAGCGCCGCTGCTTTTTACCGCGTTCGGCAATCCTTTCCTGAACGCAAACATACTCAAGCCTGTGGACGCGCTTCCTCTGCTTATATATAACTATGCCACAAGCCCGTATCCCGAATGGCAAAGGATCGCCTGGGGAGCATCGTTTGTGCTTGTGGCTTTTGTACTGATATTGAACCTGATTACCAGACTGGTGGTGAAAAAATGGCAGATAAAATTCTGAGTGTTAAAAATTTGAATGCTTACTATGGAGATAAACTGGCGGTAAAAGATATAAATGCCGATTTTTATAAGAATAAGATCACGGCGATCATGGGGCCTTCAGGCTGCGGCAAGACCACATTCCTTAGATGCCTCAACAGGATACACGAGGTGAATATTGACGCCCAGGCAAAGATAGAAGGGGATGTTTTTCTCAATAACGAGAACATCGCTAAACTTCATCCCATACTTGTGCGGAGGAAGATAGGCATGGTCTTTCAGAGACCTAATCCGTTCCCCCATATGTCGATCTATGACAATGTCATAGCCGGGTATAAATTAAACGGGGTAAAACTGAAAAAACATGAGTTTGATACCATCGTTGAAGATACGCTCCGCAGGACAGGGCTGTGGGACGAAGTTAAGGACTCGCTCTATAACAGGGGCACGTTCCTTTCAGGCGGTCAGCAGCAGCGACTCTGTGTGGCCCGAGCCCTTGCAATGAACCCCGATGTGATCCTGCTGGACGAACCCACGTCTGCTCTTGACCCCATAGCAACAGCTACCATAGAAGAGCTGTTGAACGACCTCAAGGAAAGTGTTACCATAATCATCGTGACACATAACATGGCCCAGGCGGGAAGGATATCTGACTATACGGCGTTTTTCTACCTGGGAGAGCTTCTTGAATATGGGACGACGGATAAATTGTTTACCAACCCTGACAATGAAAAGACCGAAAAGTTCCTCACGGGACAGTTCGGTTAAGCGGAGGAAGTATGATAGATAAAAAACTTGCTGAAATCAAAGATAAGCTGATACTTGAAGCAAAACATGTGGAACAGATGGTCATCAGCGCCGTTGGCGCCCTAAGAGAGCGCGACTTGATGCAGCTTGACAAGGTCCTGGAAAATGAAAGACATGTTAACAGTCTTGAGATAGAGATCGATGAGCTTTGCACCACGACACTGGCGCTTTACAACCCTGAAGCGACTTATCTGAGGAAGATCGTGGCTGCCCTGAAAAACAATAATGACTTCGAACGTATGGGCGACCAGGCTGTGAACATCTCCGAAAGTGTGAGGATCATTGTGGAGTCCGGGACCAATAAGGACTATCCTCTGCTCATGACCATGATGGAAAAGACTCTGGATATGCTGAAAAAAGCCGTAGGATCATATGTCGACTGCGACAGTGCTATCGCCAGGGAAGTCCCTGCCATGGATGATGTGGTCGACAGTATTGAAAAGGAGATACTCCAGAAGTCCATTGCTTCCATGGCCGCTGAGCCCAGCCAGGTGAAAAATGAATACCATATCATAAGGATAGCCCAGAACCTTGAACGCATAGGCGATCTCTCAACGAATGTGGCTCAGGAGACCCTGTTTATGAACGAGGGGATCATTACAAAGCATGGTGAGACAGAATCTCTGGGCTCCTGAACATCATAAGGGGGGATCTTCCCCCCAATCCCATTGTCAATGACTCCATTGCATGTTATATTTATCACGGGGTGAGATTATGACACGCAATATATCTATTTTCATTTTTATTTTTTTAGCACTGGCCGCCGCGGGATGCGGAAAAAATGAACCGCAGGCTGAAGGATCCCATAAGGAACTGCTGGCCAGCGGAGCATGTTATCCCGTGACACTGGAGTTTCCGGCGGACTGGACCGTTGACACAGAACAGGATTATTGCGAGATAATCGCATACGGCCCGGACGATGTCTATGCGATACTTACTGTATATCCCCGGCAGGATATGAGCGGCAGGGAGCATGTGATGAAATTGCTGCAGACCTTTTCTTTTTACGAGGATTTTACCGTATTGGAAGACGCTCTCTTCCGATGGGGTGATATCGAAGGCGGCGCGGTGATCTACTCCTATAAGGAGACTTCGCAGAACGAGAGTTTTACGGAGTAT
>CAZGIO010000002.1:0-15215 GCA_964525975.1 uncultured bacterium | reverse complement strand
AACTTAATAGCTCATCACGATGAAAATATAAAGGGTTTAGATGATGAGTTAGTTGAAAATATGATAGGTGTTTTAAAAGAAAGAGGTAATGTTTATATAACTTCCGAACGAAACATACCAGATAAATTTGAACAATACAGAGATGATTTTTATAATATAGCGGTTACTCTTAAGACGGGATTATAAGATGAGATATTTCTATACTTCGGTGCTTCTTGCATGCATGGTATTTTTATGTGTATCCACGCTCTCAGGTCAGGGAGAGTGGACAGAACTCAGTCTGTTTGACTGGTCATTCTCCAATATACCATATTGGGCTACGTCGGAGCTGCAGGTGGTGGATGAGGAGGGTGTCCATAAAATAGACGGCATGTACGGCCCGGGCAAACTGTTTGACGGCAGGTTCAGTACATATTGGGCTGAAGGGGTCGAAGGAGAGGGAAGAGGCGAGACGCTGTTGTTCGTCGGGGAAGAGGGGCTCAGAAACCTCAGGATAATCAACGGAAACCGCGGAGACAAAAATATAAATAGAATCAAAAAGGCTGATATCTCACTTTTTATCGGGTTCAGTTTTCCCGCATATGTAAGTGAGATCACAAGAGGGTACCTCTCATACAGGTTTATTGATGATACCGCTGTGATCTTTGAGGACTCCTATGATCCCCAGGATGTGTCACTGCCCGTTGCCTGGGACAAAGTCAGTCTCATGCTGCCGAAACTCATGGATCAGTTCGTGAAACGTTTCGGCGTCTCGGTGGCTGATGTGGATGTGCGGTTTATTGTGAAGTTTGACATAAAGGAGATCTACGGAGATGGTGATGTCACAGGGCTCAGCGAGATCACATTGATATATGATCAGGATGTGGTTAAGAAAAACAGGGAACGGTATCAGCGTATGAGCGATGATGATTACAGATCCCTGGGCTGTTTTATGCGGCAGAAGCTTGATAATCTCAGCAGATATCTTGCTGCGGAAGGATATCTGAAGATCTTGACGATGTTTGCTCCTGAAGATATTCTGACCTATGCGGATATCTATCCCGATGAGGTGGAAGAGGCTGATTTTGAAGCGGCGGAATTGTTTCTGCTGGAGACGGCCTTCGGCAGTAAAATCCATGAGCTCCGCGGGATCAGTGTGGAGTTCCTGTCTGTGTCCCGTGTTGAGGGCCTTATCACTGTAAAAACGCGTTTCACAGAGAAAGACGGTTCTGTGAATGATCTTGAACTGTATATAGACGGGGAGACAGGACAGTTTCTTGCCGGCCCCATGGCTGACGCCAAAGGATAATAAGAAAGCCCCGCCTGAAGCGGGGCTTCCCTGATCACGTTTTTACCAGTATCTTGATGTGGTTTTCTTTGTTGTCAATGAGTTCGATGAAGCCTTTTTCAATAATATCGTCGATACTGATCTCCGCAGTGACCAGTTTCATTGCCTCAATGGCTCCTGAGGAGACGAGGTCGATGGTGGCTTTAAAATCATCCTTGTAGGCGATGGAGCCGATGATCTCCTTTTCTCCGATGACCATGTCGTTGAGGGGAAGGCCGTCTCCGGGTTTCGAGAAGATTCCCGCGACTACTATGCGTCCGCCTTTTCTTGTGACGGAGATCGCCGTGGACATGGTGATGTCAAGCCCCGCGCATTCCACTGTAAGGTCGGCGCCCAGTCCTTCTGTGAGTTTCTTTATTTCCTCCACGGGATCTGTCTTCAGGGGGTCGATGACCATGTCAGCGCCTAATGCTTTTGCAAATTCTTTTCTCTTTCCCGCTGTCTCGATCACATAGACTGCAGTTGCACCTGCGGCTTTTGCAGCCTGAAGGGTGGAAAGTCCTATGGTTCCCGCTCCGATGATGACTACGCTCTCTCCCAGGGCAAGACGGCCCTTCTTTACAGCATGGACTCCCACAGCCGCGGGTTCGATGACAGCGCCGGCTTCAAAACTCATGCCGGGAGCGAGCTTATAAAGCTGGTATGCGGGGACCCTGATGTATTCAGCAAAGGCTCCATCGTCCGCCAGGCCGGTGAAACCGAGGTTGTCACAAAGGTTGTATAATCCCTGTCTGCAGTAAGCGCATTCACCGCAGGCGATGCAGGCATCCGCTGTCACGTGGTCGCCTTCAACCCATCCGGTCACTCCTTCGCCGATCTCTTCGATGATGCCGGAAAACTCATGTCCCAGTATCACTGGAGCTTTCGCGCCGGTGATGGGATGGGGTGTTTCCGGGATGAATATGGGGCCCGCCTCGTACTCATGGAGGTCAGTGCCGCAGATTCCCGCAGCCATCACTTTGATGAGTACTTCGCCTTCCTTCGGGACCGGTTTTTCCGTCTCCACTATCCTGATATCTTTTTTTCCAAACCATTTCAATGCTTTCATATTATCACCTCCAGAGACAATATAGTGACAAAAATCACGATTGTCAAGTAAAAAGTGAAATAATACACGATATGACTTGTCTTGTCTTTTGTGACAGTCATTAATATATATGGAGTTGAAACAAAAGCGGTGTTATTTTATAATTGTAAAAAAGGAGTGTCTTTATGAAACGAGAAGGGATAGTGACTTTTGGAGGAAGAACTGTGACACTGGATGGTTCACCAGTGGCGCCAGGTGATTATGCTCCTGATTTTGTAGCATTAAACAACAGCCTTGAACCTGTCACATTAAGTAACTTTGAAGGGAAAAAGCGCCTTATATCCGTTATGCCTTCTGTGGATACGGGAGTCTGTTCAGCACAGACAAGACGGTTCAATGAGGAAGCTTCAAAACATCCCGATACTGTGGTAATAACAGTCTCCATGGACCTGCCGTTTGCTTTGAAAAGATTCTGCGCAGCTGAAGGTATTGAAAACGCCGTTACTCTTTCGTATCACAGAGACTGTGATTGCGGGATGAAATACGGTTTTCTCATGGATGAACTGAGACTCCTTGCAAGGGGTGTGGTAGTAATAGACAGCAGCGGATACATAAGGCATGTGGAATATGTCAGCGAAGTGTCTGAACACCCTGATTATGACAAGGCGCTGAAAGTGCTGAGAGAAATCTGATATAGTGGCCGCTGTTTTCATCATCTCAACATGTTTATATCTTATTATTGCGGCAGTGGTCTGGATTGTCACAGCATTTCCCCCGAAGAAGACTGGACTTAATGGGAAGCAGAGTGTCACTGTGGTGGTATCCGCAAAGGATGAGGCGGATGTTCTGCCCCGTCTTTTTTCTTCTTTTATGAGACTGGATCTCCATGGGATCCAGTGTGAGTTTGTCCTGGTCGATGACAGATCGGAAGACAGGAGCGCGGAGATCATGGCCTGTTTTTCCCGGAACGCCCCGTTTCCCGTCAAAATTTTAACGATAACAGCGGATGAAACAGAGAAAAAAGGTAAAAAAGGGGCTCTGGAAAAAGCGGTTGATATTGCTTCAGGCGAGTTCATCTTTGTTACAGACGCTGACTGCATAGTCCCTCCCGGGTGGATACGGGAAGGGCTGAAGGCATTTTCACCAGATACGGGCATGGCGCTGGGATATGTGGAACGTTCTGCGAAACGATATGACAGCCTTCTAAGGATCGAGGGCATGGCGGGAATCATCTTTGCCTGGGCCCTGGCGGATATGGGTATGGCCGCTTACTGTTCAGGGGGCAACATGGCTTTCAGGAAGAGCGCCTTCACCGCTGTAGGTGGTTACAGTTCCACGCCTTCTATAGCCTCGGGAGACGATTTCTTTCTGCTGAAAAAAATATCCCGTCTATACAAGAGCGGTTCCATGCGTTCTCCTGATACTTTCGTAAAAACAGAGGAGGAACCGGGATATTTTAATGACAGAGATAAAAACAGGCGGAGGTTCTCAAAAAACCTTGATATGAAACCGGGTCATATGCTGCTCTTTCTTTTCGGTGTATTCTATCATCTGCTTTTTCCCGCGATGCTCGTTTTCGGCTGTCTGAGGACTGTTTTTTTTGTCATGCTGATCAAGCTCACCGCCGAGTGGCTTATTTTTATTACCGGTGCGCGCGCCATGGGAAGAGTGCATCTTGTTTATCTCTATCCCATATTTTCCGTTTATTTTCCCTTGAAAGTGATTTATTATTCAATAGTCGGGTATGTGAAAGGATACAGGTGGAAAAGTGAAAAGCAGATTAGGTAAATGGCTTCTGAGACTTTTTAAAGTCCTGGTGCTGTTATGTGTGATCTACTACATCTCGATCAAGATCGATTTCCCCAGGATGGAAGCTTATCTGAAGCGCATGGATCTCTATTTTCTCGCGGCGGGTATCCTTTTCTGCGTGGCGGGCATGGCGTTGAATCTAAGCAAATGGAAACTTATGCTCTCGTCCTATTACAATGCGTCCTGGAACGATGTGCTCAGATCCATGTTCGGAGGATATGCCCTTTCCATCTTTACCCCTGCAAGGATCGGCGAGCTGGGCAGATGCTTCTTCATTAAAAGCCTTGATAAAAAGAAGACCGTCTCTCTTGTGGGGATCGACAAAGCGTTTAATGTGGCCATAACGACTTTCCTCGGGATATTTTTTATCCAGTTTATGCCCATCAAATATTCATTCCTTGTGAAGATCGTGGTATATCTGTGTTCCGCGGTGATCATGTGGTTTATCGTCATGTATACACGTTACCCTAAAAAACTTTATGGACTGCTTATGGGTATACCGCTTCTGAGGAAAAAAGCGGGACGGGATCTCCTTGTGGCAGTGAAAAACAGCAACAGACAGGATAATCTCAAATATTTCTTTCTTTCCCTGGTGATGTATCTGGCCTATCTTTTTGAGTTTGTCTGCTTTTCCATGGCCTTTTCAAAGGGATCTTTCCACATAGCGCTGAATGCCTATGTGATATCATTGTTTTTAAAGACCACATTCCCGCTCACTGTGGCTGACTGGGGCATCAAGGAGGTCTCCATGATAGAGTTTTACAGATATTTCGGACTCTCAAGTGAGATCGCCCTGGGAGCCGCCTCGTTCCTGTATCTGTTTAATATTCTCATGCCGGCGCTGATAGGGGCTCTGGTCATTATGAAAAATAGGGGGGCTGTAAAAAATGAGACAGAATAATACGCTGATGGTGCTTGTGTTTCTGAGTGTGGTCATTATGATCGCGGCTTATGTGTTCCATGTGACTCCGCTCCCGCCTATAGCGGGGGTCATATTCTTCTATTTCTTTTATCCCTGGCGTGAAGAACAGTCTGTCAAAAAAGGTTTCTTTATCGTCGGGGTTTTGCTGCTGTTCTGGATATGGAATGAACTGAGTACCATACTGACGCCTTTTTTAATATCGCTCTTTCTCGCCTATCTGTTCGATCCTCTCATCGACAGGATGGAAAAAAAGATCAGACGCCCGTTTGCCGTGCTTATTTTCATGGCTTTGTCTCTGGCCCTCACGGGACTGCTCCTGGTCTTTATTGTACCTGAAGCCGTTGACCAGATGCTGCAGCTTCTTTCCCATGTGAGCAAGAACCAGAATAAACTGTTTGATTCATTTATCAGGATCAGGGAATATATTGAAAATATCGGTATCTTTGACGCAGATAAGATGAACGAAGCTGTCAACGGTTTTCTAACCACGATCACCGATCAGCTCATGTCTCTTTTTAAAAGCTTTGCAGGCCTCTTTCAGAGCGTCTTCAATATTGTGATCATACCGGTGATAACATTTTATCTCCTCAGGGATTATGATAAGATCAGGTTGTGGGCTTTTTCACTTTTCAGGGAAAAAGAGAGAAAACACGTTGAAAAAGGTTATGACCGGTTTAATGATGTCTTCGGAAGATATTTCAGGGGAGTCCTTCTGGATTCCTTCATCGTGGGTATACTGACCTTCGTGGGGATGCTCATCGCCGGTGTCCCGTATGCGCTCTTTATCGGCATCATCACTATGATATTTAACCTTATCCCATACGTGGGCATATGGATAGCCTTCGGGTTGTCTGTGGTATTTACACTGGCAGGGGGAGGTTCGTTCAGTAAGATCATTATTTTAGCTTTAATATATTTCAGTATCCAGGCGGTGGAGAGCAGCCTGATATATCCCAGGGTCGTCGGAAAGTCCGTTGGTCTTTATCCCATCGCAGTGATGGTGATGCTCCTTATCCTTTCACATTTCATGGGGATATTCGGACTTTTCCTGGGCGTGCCCATCTCGGCCTTCGCATGGTACTGGCTTCAGGAAAGATTTGGTTTAGGTGTTGAAAACAGCAGGAACGGAGGAAAAAATGAGTGATAAGATCAATATAAGCATGATGACAGACAAAGGTGAGATCCGGATGAATCTGGATGCAGGCAATGCTCCTGATACAGTGGAAAATTTTATAAACTATGCTGAACGGGGTTTTTATGACGGGACCATATTCCATCGTGTGATTCCCGGTTTTGTGATCCAGGGCGGGGGTCATGAGCCCGATATGAACAGAAAAGAGACCGAAGCCCCCATAAAGAACGAAGCGGGCAACGGGTTGAAAAACCTGCGCGGGACCATTGCCATGGCCCGTACTGGAGAGATCCACAGCGCCACGTCACAGTTTTTCATCAATCTTTCCAATAATGATTTTCTGGATCATAAGGATGATTCCCAAAGCGGTTTCGGATATTGCGTATTTGGTGAAGTGGAATCGGGACTGGACATTGTGGATGCCATCGCATCTGTGGAGACCGGCAGCGCAGGAGCATACAAAGATGTGCCCCTCGAACCTGTCAGGATCATTTCCGTGAAGAGAATATGAATAGAAAAAACGGTTATCTTTTCGCGTTCGCAGCGCTGTTCCTGTGGGGTATCCATGGCCCGGCGGGACGTTATCTCGCTCTGAACGGTGTGAACATGTATTTTGTGACAGCTGCGCGCTTCTGGCTCGGGGCTCTTTTCTTTTTTGTCTATCTTGCCTGCAGGGGTCTTCTTGGACAGATAACGTTTAAAAAAAATATTAAGCTGATATTGATGATATCTCTTGTGGGTGTGGCCCTGAACTCCCTGCTGTATCATCTGGCTCTGATCTATCTCCCGGGGACTCTTGTGATGATACTTGAAAACCTCTCCCCGGTTTTTGTCATGCTCATGTCCTTTATGTTTGAAAAAGTCAAACCCGGTTTTAAAGAGATTGCCGCTCTTGTGGTCTCGATCTCCGGAGTTGTACTTAGCGTGGCGGGGAAGGTAATCTTCCAGGACCTCCAGGAGCGCTGTATCCTGGGAGTGTTCCTGGGCATCCTCACTGGAATAACCTTCGGACTCTATACATATATGTCATCGGTACTTGTACGGCCCCTGAAGGGGGATCCCGATGCTATTTCGCTATATCTGTTCAGGATATTTATTATCACAGCTGTCATGATGACTCCTCTGCTCTTCTCAGGAGGGAAGATGCCCTCCACCGGAAGAGAGTGGTTCTGGCTCGCTGAGATGGGTATCATGCAGTCCGGGGCAGCTTATGTACTCTGGAACAGAGCGCTTTCACTCCTACCTGTCAACAGGACGTCGGTGCTGTTCCTTATGACGATACTTTTTACCACGATAAATGAAGTGCTTTTTCTGGGCTTGAGACTGAATCAGTTTCTGGTAACAGGAGGTATCCTGATCATGGTGTCAGGATATGTGCTCACATCAGGTGAGTTCAGGAAAAAAAGGAGATAATATTATGAAAAAACGATCCTTTGATATACTCAGAGAACGTCTTGAGACAATCAGCAGACTTAATGATTCCATGGCGGTCCTCTATTGGGACGAATCAGTATATATGCCTGCCGGCGGTAACCGGAACAGAGGGGGACAGCTTGCGGCTCTGACGGCACTTGAACATGAGATGTTCACATCGAAGGAGACCGGGCGACTTATTGATGAGGCCATGAAGGATACAGGGTTGTCTGAGACGGAAAAAAGCATACTATCTGTAACCGCCGAAGATTACGAAAAGGCGGTTAAGATCCCCGTGGCGTTTGAAAAAAAGATCGCTGCCCATGGGTCCGAGATCTTCGCGCGGTGGGTGGAAGCAAAAAAGAAAAAAGATTTTTCCATGGTGCGGGGACTCATGGAAAAAAGTCTTGAATACAGCAGAGAGATGGCGGGGTTCTTTCCCGGATATGACAATATGCTGGATCCCCTTATGGATTTCGCGGATCCCGGCATGACATATAATAAAACAAGGGCGCTCTTTGATTCAATTCTGCCCGATCTGCGTATACTGCTGAAAAAGATAACAGCCGCAGGCAGGCCCCGAAGGGATTTCCTTCATCGTGCATATGACGGAGAAAAACAGATGAGTTTCGCCGATATGGTGATCCGTGATTTCGGATATGATTTCTTGCGGGGACGGAGAGACGTATCTGAACATCCCATGACCATACCCACCGGGATTGATGATGTGAGGATCACCACACGGTATCAGGTAAATGACCTGACTGATTGTCTTTTCAGCACGTTTCATGAGGCGGGTCACGCAATGTATGAACAGTCCATAGACAAGTCATTTGAATATACACCCCTTGCCGAAGGCGCTTCAGCCGGAGTGCATGAAAGTCAGTCCCGGCTGTGGGAAAACATCGTGGGAGGGGCAGGGACGTTCTGGAAAGTCTATTTTGAGGATCTCAGGAAAGTCTTCCCTGAAAACCTTGGAGATGTCTCATGGGATGAGTTTCATCATGCCGTCAATGATGTGCATCCTTCTCTCATAAGAACAGATGCCGATGAGGTCACATATAACCTTCATGTTCTTATCAGGGTGGAACTTGAAAATCAGCTCCTAAGCGGGGAGTGTCCCCTGGATGAACTGCCTGAGAGGTGGAACGGGATGTATGAGGAATATCTTGGAGTGGCCCCTCCCGATGATGCCCAGGGCGTCCTGCAGGATGTCCACTGGTATTCAGGTGTTATAGGGGGCGCGTTTCAGGGATATTCACTGGGTAATATCATGAGTGCCCAGTTTATGGATGTCTGCGTCAGGGAGGTGCCCGGCTGGGAAGAGAGTATGAGGAAAAAAGATTTCACGCCCCTCCTGGGATGGCTGAGAAAAAATATATATGCCAGGGGCAGGAGCATGAAACCCGAGGCTCTGCTGAAAGAAGTCACCGGACACGGCCTCTCTGCCCGTCCGTATATAGAGTATCTGGAAAATAAATATACACAGTGGATTTAAGTTAAAAAGGGGGAAGCGATGAAGAAAGTGCTGATTATTCTTTTACTGGCAGCGGCTTTTTTTCTGATTAAAATAGCCCTGCCGAAACCGGAACCGGCGGCTATCGATTATTACGATGATGAACTTGACAGCGATATGGAGCCCCTGCAGTCACAGACAGAAGTGGAACCCTTTTATGTACGCATAAAAAACGGGACCATGAAGCTTACGCCTAAGGCTGATTATGACATCACAGCCAGGATAGTGCACAAGAAAAAATACAGAAGCGGATGGTCCGGTGAAATATCACGTTATGATCTTGCGTTGGCCTGGGGGAAGCTGAACCATGAACATGTAATGCCGCATATAAAATACGGGCAGTCAGGGCGATGGTACAGTTTCAGGTATGACGCTTCCTGCCCTGTGCCGATCTCTTATATTGAACGTCATTCCGCCAATACACACGTGATACACGCCAGTGAAAACCTCCTGTATCTTCTCCATACGCTGAAAACAGGGGACCTGATCCGGATGGAGGGATACCTTGTCTATGCAGATGGTTATGAAAAAGGCCGGGAGACCCATTGGCATTCAAGTCTCACAAGAAATGATACCGGCGGAGGAGCCTGTGAAGTGTTCTATGTGAACCGGATATGGCATGACGGCAAGATCTACCAGTGATATAAATGCGGCTTATCGCCGTATATGACCTCTTGTCGCCTGTTTGATACGCTTTGTCTGAAGGCGGTTGCAGGGTTCGCTGCAGCGGTTATCATATAGTCATGGGATCCGTTATCTATATTGTCTTGAGGCAGGCTGGCTGTTGCTGTTTGCCCGTTCATAAGCGTTTTCTGCTGCAGGTCCGATCGGATATTATCGGTGAGTCCACAAAAGAGCGGATCCCCCTTGAATGTTCTCCTTGAAGGCTTTTGCAGGTCCCGGTTTCTTAAAAAGAGTTAAGATCCCGGATTATTCTCCATTAGTTTCTCATGCTGCGGGTCTTTAGGTCATGTATCCATTCCTATGTAAAATAAAGGGAAAAAGGATTTTAGACCCTCTTTAAAATATTTCATTGTACCAGTGGAGTTTTACTGTATAATTTAAAGGTATAACTGTACATGCGGGGGATTAAATGAAACGAGCTGTAATACGAATTTTATGGGCTGTGACCACTGCTGTCCCGTTATATCTATGGGCCCTTGAGATTGTCACCATCGAGAGGATCGATCTGCATACCACAGGAGCTCTGGCTGGGCATCTCGGTGCCCTTTTTATGGTCCATTCCATGCTTCTTGGGGGCAGGTTTCATTTCCTGGAAAGAGGCGTGGGGCTGTTCAGGCTTCTGAAGTTCCATGCCATAGCGGGGGCTGTTTCTTTCTCTCTGATCATATTCCACGGACTGGTCTTTTTTGAATCGGCGCACGGCAGCGTCATGCTGCTGCTTCCCGGAGCAGCTGTGATACTGTTCCTGCTAACAGGGATCGCCATGGCCATGGTGACAGGGGGGATCATGCGCTTCGGTGAATGGATGTCATTTCACCGACTGCTCTCCTGGTGCTTTTTTCTCTATGCCGCCCATGCTTTTTATGTAAGACCTATCTCTCTGGATGATCCGCTTTCCATCTATTACACAGTCCTCACAGCGGCGGCGGCGGCCATACATATTGCAATGCGCATGAAACAGCACCATATCAGAAGATTTCCCCATAAAGTGACAGAAGTGGCGCAGATAGGACATGACACCTGGACTGTGAGATGTGAAAAAAACAGCCTGAGTTTTCTGCCGGGCCAGTTTGTCTATTTGCGTACGCGGATGAACGGCCGGGTCTCGGAAGAACATCCCTTCACCATATCATCGGAACCCACCGCCGATTATCTGGAGTTTACAATTAAATGGGTGGGAGATTTTACGTCTGCTGTGCATCATCTGCGCAAAGGGGATGAACTCTTAATCGACGGCCCTTACGGCATCTTCAGCTTCCTGAGAAGTCCCCCTGGAGATATCGTATTCATATCAGGGGGCATTGGGATCACTCCCTTCGTCTCCATGCTCCGTTACGCCTATAAAGTGAAAAGCAGGCATAAGTTCATACTCCTCTGGGGAAATAAACGGAAAGAGGATATATTGTTCAGAAATGAGATCAAAGAACTTACTCTGGGACTTGAGAAGATGAAAGTGGTCCATGTGCTTTCACGTGATCCCGGAAGGCGGAGTGAACATGGACATATTGACGAGGAAATAATTAAAAAATATATGGAAGACAGCGATTCTTCTGTGTTTTTTATATGCGGGCCTAAAAACATGATGAGAGATGTCAGGAAGATCCTTCGTGGCATGGGAGTTCAACGAAAAAGGATATTGTATGAAAAATTCGGATTTTGACCAGGGCAACGTAATAGAGGATATTCTTTCCGCAGTGAGAAAAGAGGCGGAGACCAACCCCAGAAAAGCGCTGGAGCTGGCTGATACCGCTCTGAAAGAAAAGATAGATCCCAATAACAGGGAAGGTATCATAAAGATACAGGTGGAACGCGGGCGTCTTTTCAGAAGACTGGAAGAATATCATAAAGCGGTGGAAGTCCTAACAACAGCTGTGAATATGGCGGAACTCATAAACAACGGGAAACTCATAAAGATGGCTTCAAACAGCCTGGGTATACTCTACAGGCAGATCGGAGATTTTGAACAGGCCCTTGATGTGTACAACAGGATGCTCAGCAGGACTGATCTGCAGCATGAACCGGAGTACTATGCATACATACTCAACAACATAGGAGTGGCATACAGGCATCTTGACGAGAGAGGCAAGGCTCTGGACCATTACAATAAATCCCTGGACCTGTATGAGCTAGCAAGGGATGACAAGGGGTACTCCGACACACTGAACAATATCGGCCTCATCTACAGTGACCTGGGGCAGCCGGATATCGGACTTGATTATTTCAATAAATCCCTGGAAATAAGAAAAAATATTGAAAATACACAGGGTATAGCCGTATCCTACCATAACATCGGACTGGCAAGTTTTAAATGCGACAGGTTGGATGACGCCGTTGAATCCTATGAACGTTCAATAGAGATGTTCAGGGAGATGAGCAACAGCCTTGGTATTGCAAAGACAGAAGAAGCCTTGGGTGAGGTTAAGATGAAACTGGGTGATCTGGATAAAGCTGAAGAACATTTTGTGACTGCCCTTGATATGTCCGTTGAATCGGGAAACATGGAGCTGGAAGAAAGCGTCTACGAGAAACTTTCTTATCTTGCGGAATTGCGGAAAGATTATAAGACAGCCCTTGAGTATCACAAAAAGTTCTGCAGTCTCGGTGTGAAAAGCGCTGAACGGCTGCGCAGAGATATGTTTGAACGTGTGAGCATCAAATTTGAGATCGAAAAAAAGGAGATGGAACTGGCAAGGGAAAAAGCGCTGTCGGTGATGTATGACACGAAACGTAAAGAACTTAATAAACTCAATACCCTTATATCCAAAAAAAACCGTGAGCTCGAAGAGGCCGCAAAAAAACTCCGCGAACTGGCGGATTACGATCAGCTCACAGGGCTTCCCAACCGCAGATCAGCCTGGGAACGGCTGAACCTCGAGGTCACCAGAAACGAACGTAATAAGAAGCCTTTTTCAGTGGTAATGGCCGATCTTGATAATTTCAAGAAGTTCAATGATGAGATGGGACATGACTGCGGAGATAAACTGCTGGGTTTTGTCTCGGAAATCATGGAGAAGCATGTGCGGAAACAGGATATGGTGGCCAGGTGGGGTGGAGAGGAATTTCTTTTTATTCTGCCTGAAACAGATGAAGAGGGCGGATGTGAACTGGCGAGGAAGATCTGCGCCGCAGTGGCGGAAACAGCATTCGATTATAACGGCAGGGAATCAAAAGTAACTGTCACAATGGGTCTGGCCGTTTATGACGGATCAAATACTGTGGAATATGTGATAGACAGCGCTGACAAGGCTATGTATACAGGTAAACAATCTGGTAAAAACAGAGTCTGTTCTGCATGAATAAGACCGGCTCGGATCATCAGAAACTCTCCGGATTTATATTTGCCGGAGCGGCATTTGTTTCCTGGGGCGTGCTTCCGGCGTTCTGGAAGCTTCTCGACGCCATGGACCCCTTCGAAATATTGTGCAACAGGATCGTCTGGTCTTTCCTCATTGTTGCGGCCATGGCAAAGTTGACAGGGAGATATAAAGCGGTATGCGACCTGCTCAAAGACAGGAAAAAGCTCATTGCCGTGATGCTGGCTTCGTTTTTTGTAACAGTCAACTGGCTTGTCTATATCATCGCTGTAAACAGCGGGCGCATCGTGGAAGCGAGTCTCGGGTATTATATTAACCCTCTGCTTTCATTCTTTCTGGGAACTGCCGTGCTCAGGGAAAAAGCGGGTAAGCTTAAGATCATAGCTGTCTTTTTCGCCGGAGCAGGAGTCGTCTTTTATGCCGCCGGCATGGGAAGCGTGCCCTGGATATCCCTGATACTGGCTTTCTCGTTCGGGACTTACGGACTCATCAAGAAGATCACCGGCGCGGGCGCCCTGGAATCACTTGCCCTGGAGACGGCGTTTATGGTCCCTCCCGCAGTTGCATATATGATACTCTGCGCGTTCCGATGCGCTCCGGCCTGGACGGATCCCGGCACATGGCTGCTGCTGCCTGCTTCCGGAGCGGTTACGGCTCTGCCTCTGTTTTTTTTCGCCCTGGCGGCGGGAAGAATACAACTCTCATCGGTGGGCTTCATGCAGTTTCTCGCGCCTTCCATCAACCTTGTTTTGGGGGTCTTTATTTATAACGAAATCTTTACAGAAAGATATCTCACCAGTTTCGCGTTTATCTGGGCGGGACTGATATTATACTTGTCATCACAGCTTTTCAGTGTTAAAAGAAAGTGACGGAGGTGCAATGACAATACTGATTCCTGTAATAGCGGGTTTTATCATGGGACGGGCCATGGTCTCCCTGAAAAAAGTGAAAAAGATCCTTCCGCTGATTATGGAATGTACAGTGGGGCTGCTGCTGTTCTCCCTGGGATGGGAAGTGGGCAGCGACGGGAATCTTCTCGGTTCACTGAAAGGGACCGCTGTCATCGCCTTTATTTCCGCTCTTTTCTCTTTGGGCGGCAGCCTGCTCGCTTCCTATCTTTATCATAAGGGGGGCGGAGATGAACAGTAAAGTCAGAGAGATCGCCCTTCCACTCATCTTCTTTTCGGCGGGGATCACAGCGGGATTGTTTAAAGATGCGCCTCACGGGCGTTTTTCCACCTATGCGCTCATGGCTCTTCTCTTTACAGTGGGACTGTCGCTGGGAATGAACCCCATGATCAAGACGTTGTTTAAAAAGGCCGATCTCAGGATGATCATGGTACCTTTCGGTGTCATGCTTGGGACCGCCGCCGGTAATGTATGCATGGCATTGCTCACTGATAAAATATCCCTGAGAGAATCACTGCTCCTGGGGGCGGGTTACGGCTACTACAGCCTCTCCTCCATCATGATATCTGATTTCGGGCTGAAACAGCTGGGAACTGCAGCTCTTTTAGCTAATATCCTGCGGGAACTCCTTACACTTGTCTTCGCGGGATTCATGTCCAGGCGCATATGCAGGATAGCTCCTGTGTTCGCAGGGGGAGCCACGTCAATGGATATAACTCTTCCCTCTGTGATCAAGCACGCGGGAGAGGAATATGCCCTGGTCTCCCTTTTCAGCGGCGTGGTGCTGACCATAGCCGTGCCCATGGTTGTGGCAGCTTTGCTCAGGTTGTGAGGTGATTTATGCGTTTTAAGATGAGAGCTGATTATCCCAATTACCGCACATACCGCAAGGCGTTCCTGAAACGCCTCGACGGACTGGATGAGGATTGGGGGCCGGGATATATACCCCCGGAAGTCACATATGTGGAAGATGATGCCGAAAAAGAGGCGCGGGTCAGGTATATAGACATGCCGTTTCTTACAGGAGGACAGACCGAAGGAGAAGAGTATTTTGCCGCTGTCCTTGCAGCCAGGAAAGGGGACGGAAAAGCAAAGGATCTTCTCGAAGGTAAGATGGCAACACTGAGAGACAATCCGCCCCTAGATATTCATGTGTCATTTG
>CAZGIO010000001.1:0-49008 GCA_964525975.1 uncultured bacterium | reverse complement strand
GCCTGCCTGCAGGCCATATTTTTTGATGATCTTCCAGAAACCCTGTCGGGTCAGTTCAAGCCCAGGACTTCGCCTTATACTTTTCCGGGCATCGGCAAAAAGGGCATTCTTATGCTGGAAAAAGCGGCTGAAAGATATGGACTCACCAGTGTGTCGGAGATGACAGATTACCGTATGGCGGATTTTTTTGCCCAGCATGTGGATATTATACAGATCGGAGCGAGAAATATGCAGAATTTTGTTCTTCTCCGCGAAGCCGGCATGACAGGCAGGAGAGTATTGTTAAAACGCGGTTTTATGAGTACCATAGACGAACTTCTCCATTCCGTGGATCATCTTACAGACGCAGGGTGTAAGGATATTATCATCTGCGAAAGGGGGATCCGGACGTTTCAGGGGCATTCGCGCTTTTCATTCGACGCAACTTCAATAATGGAGATAAAAGAGAGGACGTCTTTTCCTGTTATACTGGACCCTTCCCATGTGACCGGGCGGCGGGACAGGGTGGAGAGCACCGCTTTGAGCGGTATAGCGGCAGGGGCTGACGGCCTGATGATCGAAGCCCATGTGGAACCAGATAAAAGTTTGTCTGATTCTGCTCAGACCGTGGATATGGAGACTCTCAGGATGATCTTTTCAAAAGCCTCGAAGATCAGGAGGATTTTGTGAAAACCGCTGTTATCATATCAGGGTCTCCGGAAGATGAGTTGCTCTTCATAAAAGGCGCTGACTGGTCAGGTTGTCTTATAGCTGCTGTGGACCACGGTTATGATCTGTGCATAGAAGCCTGCATCGAACCGGATATATTTATCGGGGACAAGGATTCTCTGCAGGGTAAAGTCTCTTCAGGGATCAGGACAGTGAGACTTGATAAAAAAAAAGACGTTTCGGACACGTTTGAAGCGGCAAGGATCTTGTCTGAAGAATTTGATAAGATATATGTGGTCAACGGTTCCGGAGGACGTCCTGACCACTATTATTTTAACATGATGATGCCTCTTTACTTCAAAACAGACATTTATCTTGTCTCACCTCAAGGGACATTGTTCCATAGGAAGCCGGGAAAACGATGGATGCTTGACCTGGATAAAGAAGAGACCTTCTCTTTACTTCCTGTGGGGAGATGCAGGGGCATAACCCTGGAAGGGTGTGAATATCCCCTTAGTTCAGCTGAAGCGGAAAGTGATTCTTATACTTTAAGCAATATATCGACTGGAGATACGATATTATACTACGAGTCAGGGAAGCTGCTTATCTACCGGGAGGGGATACCCCGGGATATGGGGAAAAGGCAGGGCTAAAAGAGGACGGTAATCCTCAAAACATAAGAATGGGCCGAAGTCTTCCAGTTCGTCCAAGGGTGTTGAACCGCCTCCTATGGCTATGGATTTGATCCCGCAGGCATGGGATGCGAGTATATCAGCTTCAGTATCGCCGAAATAGAATACCTCAGATGATCCGGCGCCGTAATCGAAGACGGCTTTGCGCAGGATCTCCTCTTTTGTCATACCCTGGTCACCGTAAGTACCGATGTCAAAAAGTGGAAGTCCAGCATATCTTATCTTTATTGATGCACCATGATACATATTACCTGTGCAGTAACCCATGGTGATATCTTCGCTTTTGTCTGCGAGTCTGCAGAATTCGGAAAAGCCGGGTACTTCATTCCAGGTGTAGCAGCGGGAGATATGTTCCAGTATGCCGCTGAACTCAGAGGAGAAACTTTCCCAATATGTATCTATTGTATTGTGAGAAAAGCCGTTGGCCAGCAATATGTTTGTATAGGCGTATTTATCAGTATGTCCTTTAAGCGTGAGCCCTGACATGTCAAGTGAGCCGAAGAGGCGGTTGAGAGCCTCTTTAAAGGCATGAGAGCCCGCCTGGTTTATGAGGATGGCTGTGCCGTCAATATCAAAGAGAAAAAGATATTTCATAAGGCAATTATATTTAAATAAAATGACATTTCAATGTTTACATAGATGCTGAATGTAATTATATTATATATTGTATAATATATTTTACAAAAGGAGGTCTTAATGTTTGGTCTGAATGTTAAAATCAGAAGAAAAGCAATGAAACTGAGCCAGGCTCAGCTTGCTGAAAAGACAGGTATCAGCAGGCAGACTATAGCTCTCATAGAAAGCGAACGCTTTAATCCGTCCCTTAAAGTATGCATGTCTATTGCCAGGGCTTTGGAATCCACACTGGACGACCTTTTCTGGGACGAAAAGTATTTTGATGTGGGAAACGGCAATATTTTTGCTCTGATTGATATAGGCAGTACAGCGACAAAAGCCATGCTCCTTGAAAAAGACGATAAAGGCCTCTTTGTAATTAAAGCAGAGTCTTATGTGCCCACAACAGCGGTCTCAGGAGGAAACGATGTATCCAGGGGAGTTATAGACGCAATGGAAGAACTGGGAGGTGCTTACGGCAGGAAGCTGGTTCAGAACAACGCGCCGGTGATACCGATTATGGCAACAAGCTCAGCTGGAGGAGGACTGCAGATCATTGTTTTCGGCGTCTCATCCACTGATACAGGTCTGGTCGCTGAGATGACAGCTAATGGGGCAGGAGGAGTCATCATAAGGACATATACCATCGATGATGAGATGCCAGTAGTCCAGAGGATACTGAATATGAAGAGGGTATCAGCGGATATGGTGCTGTTTTCCGGCGGCGTGGAGGGGGGGAATGTAATATCGGTGATAAGACTTGCTGAGATATTGTCACTCTCAAGTCCTTCAGCGAAGCATACGGGAAAGCTTCCTGTAATATATGCAGGGAACAGTGCCGCTGCCGAGACAGTAAAAGAGACCCTGGGTGATCAGTTTGAGGTGGAGACCGTGGAAAACATAAGGCCTGACCTGGAGACCATGAACATGTTTCCCGCAAAGCGCAGGATCCGGGAGATATTCCTTGAAAAAGTCATGGAAAGAGCCCCGGGATATTCCAGGATCAAAAAATGGACTTCGGGAAACCTCATGCCCACCCCTGCGGGGGTGGAGCGCATATTGTCTCTGTATGGAGAACATGAGAGGAAAAACATCGCTCTCGCAGACATAGGAGGAGCGACCACAGATATTTACTCCAATATAATCGGTGAATACAGCAGGACAGTAGCTGCTCACCTGGGGATGAGTTATTCCCTGGGTAAGATACTGGAAACCGAAGGTGTGGAGAAGATATCGCTCATGACAGGGATGAACAGTCCTTATATCCGGGAATATGTATACAGCAAGATGATAACCCCCGGATATATACCTGTGAAAAAAAATGAGATAGCTGTGGAACGCGCTTTGGCTGTGGCGGGGATCCGTGAAGCGTGGAAACAGCATATGGAGATGTCCTTCAGGGAAAAAAGGGTAGGTTTCCTTGAGAAGTTGCGTGATGATAAGGAACGGGATAAATTTATGTCCCTGCTTTATATGGAATCGGAGGATAAGATTTTTCAACTAACAGATATTGATACTTATGTGGGATCAGGTGGTGTTATATCACATACAGGCGACGAGGAATCCATATTTCTCATGCTGGCAGACGCTTTTCTCCCTTCAGGTATCAGCAATATAATGTATGACCGGGGGTTCCGATCTCCTCACATGGGATTGTTCGCAGCTGTGGACAAGGAAAAAGCCTATGAAGTCTACAGGGATGAAGTGTTGAAAAAGGTGGGCATGGTGGTGGCTCCCTCGGGAAAATACACAAAAGGCAGGAATGTGTTGAAGCTTACAGAAATCGATGACTCAATATCAGCTCAGGTGCGGTGGGGAGAAGTGCTCTATTACCCCAGGGGACTCAAAGCTAAGATCATAGCTGAGAAGGGAAGCGAGATATATAAAAACAGGAAAGAGATCGAAGTGGATACAAGCCTGCCTCTTCTCATCGACTGCAGAGGACGTGAAAAACAGTATGACGGCACCATGCTGTCTGAACATCTGAGGATGTTTGCCACAGACAGCGACTATGAAGCAGCCGTGGAAGGAGCGGATCCTGTCTTGGAAAAAAATGTGGAGGAAGAGTTGTCCATCTCGCTGCCGTTTCGCGGCATCATGCATGTGAAGAAAGGTGATATCGTGGAATGCGGTCAGAAGATAGGCACCGCCATGAAGATGCCTCCGCGGATCTATATCATAGATATAAGACGCAGACTTAAAGGGATCGCGGACAATATATCCTCAGAAGAAGCCGCTGCGGGCGTCGTGGTGAAAAAGGGAGATAAAGTGACAACGGGAGATATTATCTTCAACGGTGTCATCGCAGGGAGACGTGAGAAGGTGCGTTCTACCATAAGCGGTGTGGTGAAGGTGATCGAGGAGACGGGGATGATCGTCTTAGAGGAGGAGCTCCATTATTCCAGGGAACCCATGGTCATACCAGTGGCGGAATTATGTGGAGTGCGGCCCCGTTCAGTGGAGGGGATGCTGCAGTACCGCAAGGGTGATTATGTTGAAAAGGGTGTGCATCTGCTTTCTCTGACTCAGTCTACCCTTTATATGCGTGAATATGACCGGCTGAAGGCGCCGGGACCCGGGATAATCACTTCCATCGACAGGAAGACAGGTGAGGTGACCATAGAATATCAGAACAGGGAAGTGGATTTCCATGCATGGGCGCGTGGTAAGATCTCATCCATACATGATGAGACCGACCTATACCTGAAAGCCGAGGGTGATAAGATCTCGGGATCCATTGCTTTCGGTAAAAATATCTTCGGCAGGTTGTATGAATATAAACCTGGAAGTTGGGATAGAGAGGGCGCAGTGGGTTTTTATGAAGGGAAACTTACCCTGACCATCATGGAAGAGGCTGAAAAAGAAGGTGTGGCGGCTCTGATAGTATCAACGATCGATGCCCATGACTGGGCTGAATTTACAGGAGGCGAACTGGGGCTTGCGGTGACAGGGGATGAAGAAATACCATACTCTATACTCTCGCTAAAAGGTTTCGGGAACGGAACCTGCCCTGAGGTAATATTTTCATATCTGAGGGAAAAAGAGGGGGCTGTTGTCTCCGTCAAGACAGCCACACGGATAAGGGCCGGTGGAGACCGCCCATTTGTGCTGCTGTATGATACGTCTCATTGACATGAAAAGCGTGTTATGGTATGATTTTCAAGTAATTAAACGGCCTTGAACGGAGGTATGCCATGGATGTAAAGACGGGAAACATACTGTTTTCAAACAGCAGGAGATTTGTTCTCATTGCCGGCCCTTGTGTCATAGAAGATGTGGAAAATGTCTTGGCCATAGCGGAGAAGATGAAAGCTGTAACTGAAAAAAAAGGCATAGATTATGTCTTTAAAGCCTCTTTTGATAAGGCAAACAGGTCTTCCATAGACTCATATAGAGGTCCGGGTCTGGAAAAGGGTATGAAAATACTGGAAAAAGTGAAAAACGAGTTTGATCTCCCTGTGCTTACAGACGTACATAATGAGATGCAGGCTGAGTATGCCGCCCAGGTGGCTGATATTATCCAGATACCCGCGTTTTTATGCAGACAGACAGACCTGCTCGTTGCTGCGGGCAGGACCGGTGCAACAGTCAATATCAAGAAGGGACAGTTTTTAGCTCCCTGGGATATGAGACATGTGGTCAAGAAAGTGGAATCCACAGGGAACCGGAACATACTCCTTACTGAAAGGGGAGCATCTTTCGGATACAACAACCTGGTTACAGATATAAGGTCACTTGAGGTGATGCGCGAGACGGGATATCCTTTGATATTTGACGCCACACACAGTGTGCAGCAGCCCGGGGGACTGGGCAGCACAAGCGGAGGAAACAGAGAATATGTCCTGCCCCTTGCCAAGGCTGCGCTTACTGCGGGCATCGCAGGGATTTTTATGGAAGTCCACCCTGATCCAGGAAAAGCCATGTCAGACGGTCCCAATATGGTTCCCCTTGATATGATGGAAGATTACCTTGAGACCCTTGTCAGGATAGATGATGTTATTAAGGAGCTGTAGATGAAAGATTTTGCCTTGAATGTGCTTAAGATAGAACTCGAAGCCATCGGTAAATTAAAAAAACGGATAGACAGCCATTTTCTAAGAAGTGTGGAGATGATAATCAACACAGAAGGAAGCGTGGTGCTTACTGGAATGGGTAAATCCGGTCTTATTGCCAGAAAGATATCGGCTACAATGGCAAGCACCGGCACACCCTCATTTTTTCTGCATCCCGCGGAAGCTTCACACGGTGACCTGGGTATGGTCAAGTCAGGAGATATGGTCATTGCCATATCAAACAGCGGCGAGACAGAAGAACTGATCAAGATACTCCCCATATTAAAGCGGATGGGAATACCTGTCATAGCGATAACGGGAAAAAAAGATTCCACCCTGGCCACTTATGCCGAAGAGACACTGGACATATCTGTGGAAAAAGAAGCGTGTCCACTGAACCTGGCTCCCACAGCCTCGACGACTGTTACCCTTGTGCTGGGAGACATGCTGGCTGTAACTGCTCTGAAAGAAAAAGGTTTCAGGGAAGAGGATTTCGCCTTGTATCATCCAGGGGGCTCCCTGGGCAAGAAACTGCTGCTTACTGTGGGTGATATCATGGTGACAGGGGATGACATCCCAGCTGTAAAAGCCGGTACGACACTCAAGGAAGCCATATATGAGATCTCATCAAAAGGCAAGGGGCTGACTACAGTGGTGGATGACAACGGTGTACTATTAGGTCTTTTTACCGACGGCGACTTCAAACGGTTTCTGAAAGATAACGACTCATTGAAGGGCGTGAAGATGAAGGACGTGATGGTTAAAAATCCTAAGACCATAAGTGAAGATAGAATGGCAGCTTATGCTTTAAAGATGATGGAAGACTTTAATATAACCTCACTTGTCGTGACAGAAGGTAAAGCGGTAAAAGGTGTGCTTCATATGCATGATATACTGAAGGCGGGATTGATATGACAATCATGGACAAGATCGCCCAAGTGAAGATGGTGGTCTTTGACGTGGATGGCGTGATGACAGACGGACGGATCGTCATAGACGACAACGGCATAGAGTCAAAATCATTTCATGCGCGTGACGGCATAGGGATAAAGATGATATCGGGACGCGGTATAATATGCACCATAATCACAGGAAGAAAGTCCAATATAGTGCAGAAACGAGCTGAGGAACTGGGTATCTCTGAGATACATCAGGGGGTGAAAGACAAACTGGCTGTATATGATAAGATACTGGAAAAATACGGGTTCGACAACGATGAAGTACTCTGTGTGGGGGATGATGTGCCTGAGAGGGAGATATTTGACCGTGTAGGGGTATCTGTATGTGTTAACGACGCTCATCCGGTCCTGAAAGAGATCGCGGACCACGTGACCAGAAACACGGGAGGAAACGGCGCTGTACGTGAAGTGACAGATATGATAATGAAAGCTAAAGGTTGGGAACTCTACATCCCATGAAAAAACATAAGGAGCAGGTCATATGAAAGAAATGCCAAAATATTACGGCGGTATTGAGACAGAAAAACGACTAAAGGGATTTTGGGAAGAAGAGGGCATATTCAGGTACTCAAAAGAGAGCGGAAAACCTGTCTTTTCAATAGATACTCCTCCACCCACAGTATCGGGCAAGCTTCATATCGGCCATGTATTCTCATATACACAGGCTGAGATCATGGCCCGGTATAAACGTATGAACGGTTTTGAAGTCTTTTATCCCTTCGGTTTTGATGACAACGGCCTTCCCACAGAGCGTCTTGTGGAGAAAAAACTGAAAAAATCAGCGGGGACATTGAATAGAGAAGAGTTCATCGAACATTGTCTCCAGGTCTCTGAAGATGTGGAGAAGGATTTTAAAGAGCTCTGGCAGAGTCTGGGTTTTTCAGCTGACTGGGATCAGCTCTATTCCACAATCGATGACCGTTCGCGAAGGATCTCACAGCGTTCTTTTATAGACCTGTTTAAAAAAGGACTGGTTAAAAAACAGGCTACTCCGGCACTCTACTGCCCCAACTGCAGGACCACCGTTGCTCAGGCTGAGACAGAGGACAAGGAGATGCCGTCAAGATTCGTGGACCTGCGTTTCAAACTGGAGACAGGGGATCAGCTGGCTATTGCCACGACCCGTCCAGAACTGATACCGGCTCTCGTGGCGATATTTGTACATCCCGATGACCCCCGTTATAAAGACCTCGTTGGTTCAGAAGTGACTCCGCCGTTGTTTGATATCAGGGTGAAGATCATGACCGATGAAAAAGTCGATATGGAAAAAGGTACGGGAGCGGTCATGTGCTGTACTTTTGGCGACACTACAGATGTCGAGTGGTATCATACTCATGATCTGCCCCTGCGCCAGGTTATAGACGAGAGAGGGCGGATGAACGAACTCGCCGGGAAATACCAGGGTATGAAGGTATCACAGGCAAGAGAAGCGATAATAAGCGACCTGGATGAAGGAGGATATGTCATTGCAGTGAAGGACATATCACATCCTGTAAACACACATGACAGATGCGGGAAACCCATGGAATATATTGTGAAGGACCAGTGGTTTATTGAGATACTTGAAAAAAAAGATGAACTGCTTGCACTTGCAGATGAGATCAACTGGTATCCTTCTTTCATGAAGGAACGGTATATACACTGGGTGTCCAACCTGAAATGGGACTGGGGTATATCAAGACAGCGTTACTTCGGTGTCCCTTTTCCAGTGTGGTATTGTGCCGGATGCGGAAATCCGGTGCTGGCCCGCGAAGAGGACCTGCCAGTCAATCCTCTTTCACAGGGACCGGGTTTCAAATGTCCTTCATGCGGATGCAATGATTTCACGCCTGAGACTGATGTACTTGACACATGGGCCACCTCTTCGGTGACACCTCAGATAAACTGTAAATGGGGGGAAGAGGATGACAGGATGGAAGACCTGTTTCCCATGGAGCTGAGGCCACAGGCCCATGATATAATAAGGACCTGGGCCTTTTACACCATTGTAAAATCATATTACCATCACGGCACTGTGCCGTGGAAGAACATAATGGTCTCGGGACACAGTCTTGATCCTCAGAGGAAAAAGATATCCAAATCCAAGGGGAATGCGGGAATAACGCCGCAAAACCTTGTGGAAAAGTACTCCGCTGATCCTGTCCGCTACTGGACCGCCGGTTCGCGTCTGGGGATGGATACGTTCTTTTCGGAAGATGTGCTTAAAGACGGCCGAAAACTGGTGACGAAGATCTGGAATGCCTCCAAGTTCGCTATAATGAACCTGAGTGATTATGACGGCAGGTCAGACGGGGAAAAGAACATAGTGGACAGATGGATACTCCAGAGACTGGACAATACAGTGAAAAGAGCCCGCGACTATATGGAAAGATATGAATACGGACTGGCTCTCGGCGCAATCGAATCTTTTTTCTGGAAAGACCTCTGCGACAACTATATAGAACTGGTCAAGGGAAGGCTTTTCAAACCGGAAGGCGACGTGACAGGGACGTTATGGACCCTTTATAACGTGCTTCTTGATGTATTGAGACTCTTTGCGCCTTTTATACCACACATAACAGAGGAGATATATCAGACATATTTCCGTGGTTTTGAAAAAACAGTATCGATCCATGTGATGTCATGGCCTGAATACAGGGCTTTTGAATACAGGGAGGAAGAGAAGGATATGGAAGATATCCTGACCCTTGTGGATCTTATAAGAAAGTCCAAATCGGAAAACAAGCTTTCACTGGCGCACCCCGTAAAAGCGCTCTATTTCAAGATGGAAAACCCAGGGACAGCGGAAAGCATTTTACCCCAGATAACATCTCTTCTTAAGATAGAAACGGTTTCCAATGAGAAGATAGAGGATGCGGACCATAAAGCCGAGAGTGAAAACGGAAGAGTGGCCGTTGAGATCAAGTGGGGCACACGGGATTAACTGAAATGACCCTCCTTATCATTTGATTTGAGCGGTTTTTATTGTTAT
Source organism: uncultured bacterium (assembly GCA_964525975.1). GTDB lineage: Bacteria > Macinerneyibacteriota > Macinerneyibacteria > Macinerneyibacteriales > DSCS01 > CAZJQC01. Next base: position 39,071 of record CAZGIO010000001.1, on the reverse strand, counting down.
AATAAGCGATGTTTAAAAATAAGTTATTCATCAAATGTTTGCGCGCCGCCGCGGTGACAGCAGCGGCGGTGTCGCTTATATTCCTCATATTATCTCTGTTTATATCTTCCAAGGCAGGTGAAGACCTCATGGTCTCCAGGGTGCCGGGGCTTGAAAGTATTAAAATATCGGCGTTTTTACCCTGGAATATCACAATTAAGGAGATAGAGTACAGCAGGGACGGGATAGCGCTTGCATGTGAAAAAGCGAGTCTTTCTGTATCACCTGCATCCCTGATTAAATTTAAACCTGTAATCAATAAAATAGAGGTCATAGACCCCCATATAACCATCTCTTTGCAGGAAGAAAGCCGGGAAAAGAATAGAGAAGGTGAAATATCACGTGGAAGCGGTGATATTCCTCCCTTTGAGATAAGATATCTTTCTTTGAAAGGGCTCGCCGTGTCTTATATACAGGAAGATATGGAGATAAAGACCGGCGGTTACAACATGGGCCTTTCCATAAATCATGGCGGGGGCGGGTTGGAAAACATGCAGTTTGACATGACATTCGCCGGGAGCAGCGATCTGCTTCTCTCATGGAAGGAAACAAGGCTGGAAATACCTTTTGTCCTCAACATCGGAGCGCGGGAAGAAAACGGTTCCATCGGTTTAAATGCTTCGGCAGAGATATCCGAAAAGGATAAAGTGGGGGATATCTCGCTGCTTATTGATCTGGTGATGTCCACTGAAAAAAGAAGTCTGGATATACGGCGGGTGAGGCTGGACGGGGAACGTCTGCCATTGGCTGAGTTAAGCGGATCAGTGACTTTTGATGAGACGTATGGTATATCATCATATGATATTCGTGAGATGAACGCAGAGATAGATCTGGCTGAGACCCTGGAACTTGTGAATGACGCAGTAAAGGGAGAGATCCCAGGAAGGATCTCCGGGACGATCACGTTGAATGGAGATGCTGAAGAAGACAGTTTCTCATGCAGGATGGACCTGAAGGAGATGCGGTTTGAAACGGATATGCTTTCTCTGGACGGACGGGCTCGACTCGACGCGGAAGGGACAAAGGAGCGTGTAACCGCAGCGCTTGATCTGGCGCTGGATAATATCACTATAAACCAGACGGGCACAAAGCTCACTGATTTCAGGATTGAAGCCGAGGCCAGGGTGGATGATTTCACCGAAGTAAGCGAGATAAAAGTCGGCTACATGGGATTTAAGAGCTACGGCGGCCAGTTCAAACTGCAGGGATACACAAAAGGACTCTCTGAGCATGAATATGATATCTCTATGAAAGATATGACTTTCCTCAACTATTTTGACATACCGCTTTACGCCAAGTTTAACGGTGATATCAAAGTATCAGGCAGCAGCAGTAAAGATATTTCCATGGATTTTGATCTTAAAGGGGAAAATATCGATATGCGCATGGGAAAAGAAAAACTGGCCGCAGACAGTGTCAGTTTTACCGGTAATATTATCATGGAACTGGAACGAAGGTTCCTTTATTTCAATGAACTTGTAATAAAAAGCGGTGATAATAACAGGTTTAAGATAGACGGCTATATAGATGACCTGGGCCGGAGAGCTGTGGATATAACACTTTCAGATTCACGTATAGACCTTAATGATATAGGAAGTTCATATTCAGCCCTGGACGGAGCAGAGCTTTCAGGGACTGTGAGTTTCAATATGGAAGCGTCTGGGACATTGGAGGAGCTGAAGATCAGTTCGGAAAATCACCTGGACCACATAAGTTACAGGGGAAACGGCGCTGCCTTATCGGGTATTGACGGGGAGATATGGTTTGACGGGACAAAAGACGATTTTAAGGCAGTATTGGACTGCAGGATCGAAGAAGGAAAGATGGATGATCTGAAGTTCAGGGGGCTTTCTCTTTCCATACCATATTTTTTCAGCAATAAAAGGAGCCCCGGCGATGAACAAGCCGGAGGATACAGGATATCTATGGAAAAAGCCGACTATAATCAATATTCAGTCGAGGATCTTGACGCGGAGCTAAGTGCGGTAAACAGACGTTTCTCGACGGTCAGATGGGCGGAGAAGTGTACGCGGACCTGGAGAACAAGGATTACCGTTTTTCCCTGAACGCAATCGATCTGAATATCAGAAAAGGGACGGGTAAAAAAGGAAGGTCTCTGCTCTCCTTTGTCACCCGTTTTGAGCTGAAGGGTGACGATATATCAGGCTTTTGCGATATAACGAGGATAGACAAGGATGTTGTCGACAAAGCAATACTTTCAATGGATCCCGACGGAAACAACCCGCAGATGAGGGATATGAGAAAAAAGATGAATATGGTGGGTGTCGTGCCGAAAAATATCATGGTAAAAGTATCCAACGGATATATTGACATTATACCGGAATTCGGGTTCAGACGATCAAATATAGCATCCTTTTTTCTGGGATTTATTATCGGCAACGTCCAGGTGGAGCCCATCAGGAGGATCCCCCTTCAGGCGTTGCTGAAGGAAAAAAACATAAATTTCTGAAAGGCGGCAAAATATGAGAAAAATTTTTATTCTGTCCACCTGTGCATTTTTCTTGTTCAGCTGTTCACTTCTTTCCCCAAAAGCAAAGATCGAGATAAACCTTGTGGGTGAAAAGACATCACTGGAAAACCAGGTCATCGGAAATTATGATTTCATAGGCAATGATGAACTGCTCCTGGTGTCCATTCGGACCATGCCCGATGATATCTCATTAATAAGCGACGGCAGAAAAAGAGCGTTTCTTGCATATCAGAACCGGAAATATAATGAAGACGATTATCGAAGGTTCATGGACATGGGAATAATCGGCGAATCATGGAACGGCAGGGTCGCAGTGGCGGATAGTGAAAGACTTGCACGGGACAGCGAACTACACCGGTTTGTTCGAAGGTTCATAGAAGAAGAGAACAGGGACAGGGAGATAATATTTCAGAGGATATTGTCTGTGACTGAAGGATTAAGCAGTACCGATATGGAAAAAGTAAGAGAAATATTCGCAAAAAAATTCAGAGAAGAGGCTGAAAAGGGCTGGTTGATAGAAATATCTAAAGGAGATTGGCAGAAAAAATGATTAAGAAGATCACTCTTATAATCTCAGCGGTATTCCTTTTTTCATGCGCAGCGGTGGAAAAACGGACGATCCGGTTTCAGGAAGCGTCGAAGGTAGCCGTCCGTATAGACCCCATAATCAACTGTTATTTTGATGACCGGGATGGAATGGTCTATTATACAGTATATGAGGGAAATAATTATAATATTTACAAAAAAGATCCCGCTGACGGGTCTGAAGATCCCCTTGCCTCGACTTCATATGATGAGATACTTTCCTCGGTCTCAGGAGGAATGGTTATATATCAGACAAACCAGGATGATGTGAGAAGTAATATCCGTTATGAGGGGAACGGCAGAAAAGGGAGCGTCGGCAGTACTTTTGTGGAAGAGATCTCCCCTGTATTGAGATGGCCTGATCTGGCCTATCTCACACGAGAAGATGATATGACTCTCCTGAAAATTGAAGGGATCGATGAAAGACGCAGTGAAGAATTTGAGATCATGGGGGGAAAAGAAATCTGCTGGGGAACAGACGGCGGGATCTATATTATTGGAGACAAGAATAACCTTTACAAATTCGATGATGGAACACCCAGGATGATACCCTCTCAAAAAAGCGAAAAACACTCCCTGAGGAGTGACGGGACAAGACCAGGCGTCTATTATATCAGTTATCCCGTGGATACAGACGGAAACGGCACAGCTGACCTGCAGGACCACCCCTTTGTCATATATAATGACGGAGAGAAGGAAGAGATAATATTTTATAAGGCAGGAATGACCACATTTGATATTAAGGGAGACATGATCCTTTATACCGACGGCAAAACAGTGAGTATGGTGCCCGTGGATGACATGAGAAAGGGGTTTTCAACCATATACCACTATATAGCATTGCTGGATAAAAGTGATGATCCCGGTGAAGTAATACTGCTCAGCGAAGAGATCGCAGGTTCAGAAAGGCCGGAAAAAGAAAAATACCTGTTTGCATCATCATGTATAAACCAACTGCTTGAAAAAGAAAGCAGAGCATTGTCTGACATGATAAAAAAGAAGTTCATGGATACCTTGGAAGCAGATTCACCCTTCAGGTCGATGTTGTCAAAATATAACAGTGATACCGCCGTGGAAGGGCTGATGGAAGGCGGGGAAGACGAGAACCTGATGTGGAATCGTCTATATGTAGCCAGGGATGACATCGAGTCGTACCAAAGACTCTACAGCCGCTACTATAAAAGGTTAAGGAACAGGAGGATCAAAAACAGTGCTGATTATCTTCTGGCTGTATTGCGTCTTGAGAACCGTGATGAGACAGGGGCTTACGATATATTGGTCAGGATGCTCAACAGCACGCTAACGCCGGGGGATACTGAATATGAAGCGCTGGATCTTCTGCTGAAGAACAAGGGGAGATACACAGATAGAGCGGGGTATTCAATCAATATCATGGAAGGTTATATACGAGACAGCAGACAGTGTGAGTTTCTGCGCGCAGGCGCCGCAGCCGCTGTCATGGAAACACTTGCCCTTTTTGATGATGCGCAGGGAGCAGTGGATGAAGGGGAAAAGATATTCTCAGAGATAAGAGAGACAGAGCCCAGAAATCTCATCTATGAAAAGATGCTTGAGATCTACAGAAATGAAGAAAACATGGACGGCGTCGAATATTTCGCACATATCATACAGGAGGGATATAACGGACGTCTCTACTATGAGATGGTGGATTATGTGCGTGAAAAAGGACTCTTAAAAGCCGAAAAAAACATAGAGTCCGGGGACATGCTGCAGGCGAGGAAGTCTCTTCTCACTGTGAGGTCTGTGATAAGCGGTGATCTTACAGTGAACAGGGAGATCATAAAACTTGAATACTCACTGGGAAATATTATAAAAACAGCGGGACAGTACAAGTCACGGTACCTCTCAATGGAAAAAGATGCTGATTCAATCTATCTTTACGGATATGCCTTAAGTTATGCAGGTACATATTACGGGCTGAAAGGCAAAAAAGAACAGGAGGCCGCCGCATACAGAAGGTCCCTGGAACTCATACGAAACGCGATGTCGTTGTCGCCGCAGGAACCCTACTTTTATCTCACCGCGGGATGGCTGGAAGAGCGCCTGGAACAACTGGGGGAAGGTAAGTTTCTGGAAATGGCTCTTGTAGATTATAAGACAGGATTGGGGCTTAGTTACAGTAATATATTAAAGGGATACTTTAAGAAAAACATGGCCAATGTATATTTTAAGCTCAAATTGTATGATCAGGCTCTTGACAGTTTTTTGTCCTCTTCCCGGCTTGTCAGCCAGTATGGGAATAAAAATGAGCAGCTTGATTATTTTCTGAAGATGTCACAGATATATTACAACCTTGAAGACTATGACAAAGCTATCGAGTATGACCACGGTCTCTACACTTTATATTCTGAACAGGGTGATAAGGGCGGGATGGATTTCATACACAGGCACAGAGGTCTTCTCTATTCTCTCAAAACGGAATACCTGAAAGCCGTGAAGGAGTTTGAATCGGGTCTGAGGATATCAGGAGAGAAGATAAGCAGGGATGATGAGATTATTTATCTGAGAAACATAGCCTATAATGCGCTCATGGGCGAAGATGAGGAAAAAGCCATACAGGCAGCTCAGAAACTCATAAACATAATCGGAGAGACCGAGGACGGCAAGTCTTCAGGAGGGCTGCTCAACATCAATGTGGATGTCTCCATCGGAGGAAAAGGAGACAGTTCGGCTTATTTGGGTTTTTCCCATGATATGGAGAAAGAACTGGCTTTCACGATACTTGCAAGAGCCCATGAAAAAACAGGGGATTATGACAGAGCATCTTACTACTATGAGATAAAACTTAAAAGATCCAGAAATAAATTTGGCGACATGGTCATATTCAATAATCTCGCAAATCTATATTTTAAATCAGGTATGGAGACGTTTGCGGTTAAATATCTGGATAAATCCCTGGATATGGCGGTAAAAGAGGGGTTTGAACGTGGTTATATAATGAACCGGCTCTCAACGGTCTTCCTGAAGCGCGAAGCAGGGAAAAAGACCATGGATGAACTGGATGAGATGGCGGAAGACGTGGAAGCCCTGGGTGGAGGAAGACTCAAAGACCTGTATAAGATGATATATATATATATGGTTCACCGTTCCGGCGAAGAGGTTAAGCAAGGGCTTGATTTCAATGATGCCATGGCAGCTGTGGAGAAAAACATGAGACAGATGGAACGTGCCCGCATATACCTGCAGGAACTGAGCAGGGATCACAGCAGCCCTCTTATGCAGCGTCTCCGGCTTTTATATCTTTATGACTCAGACGGAAGAGAAATAAAGGAGGATCTCCTTGCTTTGACAGGGGAGGATAAGTTCGCGGATTTCATCATCTTTTCGGATCTTGCATACCTTTATTCACGGTCCCATGAAAAATCAGTGGAATATCTTTCAGAATCTCTGAGCAGCGCTGAGTCTTTAACCAGCTCAAATATGCATAAGATATACTATTACCATATGAACCGTCCCGATTATTATCCGGGAATCGTCCAATCTGTGGCTGAAAATGTCTCGAAAGATAAAGTGATCAATCTCCTCGCGCGTTATGACGCTTTGTTTGAAAGAGCTCTTTTCATCATATTCAAACCGGATCTTTCCTCTCAGTTTGATACGGTAAATATAAACAACTATTTTTATTATAAGGATAAAGGGAAAAGAAAACTCAGCGAATATTATCTGGACAAACTCAATCCCGAAGCAAGAAACCTTACGGGACTGATGTCCGTGACCTTGGATGATGTGAAAAAATGCCTTACAGGGGGGCGTGTGCTTTATTACCGGATGAAAGATAAATATCTGCGTATTACTTCAGATGGATGCAGTGTAGCGTCTGAAGTGGAAGGGCGGGCTCCATACATAGTGGACCGTAAGGGGGAGGATCATGTGGGAGGAAGCTATTTCTTCTCTACACTTCAGCAGTTCATTCTTTTCTTTAACAACAGGTTTATGATGAGTCCAGTTGAAGAGGGCGATCAGGAGAGCATCTTTACTTATAACAGCGGTACTTACAGTTTTCAGATTGAAGGGGAGGAACAGATCAATCCCTATAAAACGGTCTTCTGGGAAGGACTGGATATGGGAGAGATACTGGCAAAGGGGCTTACCTTAGACGGTATCAAGCTTGAATCCGCCGCACCTCTTGGAAGCACAACTAAACGTCTCATGGGAGATGTGATGCTTTACAACGGAACAGGTTACCTTGATATAAACGGATACCTGTCATCATATGGCGAGATGAGCAGCGGTGAGACAGGTGATTACATAGAAGCCTGGAAGACCGTTTTATCCAAGAACGCTTACATATACATGAAAGAAGGATTGTATCAGCGCGCGTTTAGAGAGTTGAAACGGCTGATATCGTTATTGAAAGTCTCAAACGACAAGAAAGCCCTTGCTGATTATACGTACCGGCTTATAAAGATTGCTTCCGATAATATGCATGATCCGTCACTTATAGAGGATGAACTTAAGCTCTACCTGTCCTTGAGAGGAAACAGCAGCGAACCGGTCTACTATGACAGGCTTTCCAGACTTTATGAGAAAAACGGATATTATACAAAAGCACTGGAATATATGGAAAGAACAGGGGGCACCGACCCTATGAGGGAAGCTCAGCTGTATGAGAAGCTTGGGGAGTTCCAGTCAGCTCTTAAGCTTTATGACGCCGTTGACACCGAGGAGGCGCTGCTGGGAAAAGCTGTGATCCATTACAAATATTTCAAGGAATACAGGTCAGCTGAACAGACCCTCGAGGATATTACAAAACCGGGACTGGAGGAGATGAAGAGATTGACATACGCTTTGATAAAAAGCGACATGGGGTCAAATGACGAGGCTATAAAGATGTTCAATGAACTGGAGGGTTCTTCTGACAAAAAGATAAGGGTAAACAGTGCCTTGGGTAGAGCCACAGCATACTACAGAAAATATCTCTATATAAAGACAGCTGTTGAAGCGGAGAATATCGCTGAAGAAGCTAAAAGATCCGGGCTCATAGATGAATATCTGGGGGCTTTGAACTTAAAAGCCCTGGCTCTTATAGAGTCAGGCGCCTATGACACGTCTCTGGCTGTCTTTGAAGAAGCTATCAAACTTGCTGAACAGTATAATATAATCAATCAGATAACTGTATTGAAAATAAACAAAGCAAAGGTATTGCGCAAGCAGGGAGATTTCCCGGAAGCCCTGGATATACTGAATGCGCTCAGAGATGAATATGAGGAGAAGGAAAACAGGTATATATTAGACGGGATCCTGCGCAATCTCGGGAAGACTTATTATCTTACAGGGGACCTTGAAAAGGCAGAGCGCTCTTTTAATGCGGTATCTCACATGCCGGACGGTGAAGAAGGCGTAGAGATGATGATGTATAAGGGACTTATACATGGAGACAGAAAGCTCCTTGAAAAAGCCATGACAGCCGCTGAAAAGAACAATTATCTCATGAAGAGACTGGAGATAGCCGCAAAGACCGGCATGCTTTTCAATGACAGGGCGCTTCTTGCATCCTGCGCTGAAATCATCGGCAGTCTTGTGTCGGAACAGAGTGAGAATGTGTTGAAGATCATGCTGTTTATTCAGTACCGGGATGTATATGAGAAACTTATAGGCATGTATTTTAATGAGGGAGCTTATCATGAGGCGTTGTCTCTTATGGAGATGATCAAAAGGGCCTCCTCTTTTGTGAACAACTTGACAATACCTTCATCGCTCCTTGACGGGGACGAAAAGAAGGCTGTAAGCGGTCTGCTCTCTGAGATGAAGGATGCGGCGGCACTTTCTGAAAAAGATGCATGGAACCTGAATGTACTCAGGAATAAAAGAAAAGCGTATGACAAGTTGAAGATGAGCCTCTTTTTCAGGCATGGTAAAAGCGATGAAGACCTTTTAAGGGGGGTGGACCTCGATATGAGGGACAGCTGCCTCTATCTTTCTTTTTATACAGATACGACTTCACGCATGATATATATTATCAGTGGATTCAGAGGGGAATATACAGGTGCAGTCCTGGATATGGACGATGTATCAGGGCGCATAGACCGTTTCATGGAAGCAGTAACGTCAAAAAACAGTGCAAGTGAACTGGAGCTTCTGGGGCATGAGATATACAGCTGGATCCCAGGGGGAGTCCCCGAAGACGCGGTGAAGATCATCATATCAACCCACTGGAAATTCACATATATTCCCTTCAGCGTGCTCTGGGACGGGAATGAACATCTTGTGGATGGTCATATGGTAAAATATGTGACAGACCTGGGAGCAAAAAGAGGGGAGACTGGGCAGAATAAAGACGCGATACTGGCATTGGGAAACCCGGACCTTGGCGATGAACGTCTTGAACTCTACTTTGCTCAAAAAGAGGCTGGAGAGATCAAGTTCCTTTTCCCCGAGGGAACGGACCTGTTCAAGGGAAAAGAGGCCACGGAAACAGCTGTCAAGGATACGTTGTCCAAAAAACGTTTTTCAATAATACACCTGGCATGCCATGGAAGGTTCAACAGGACCATACCGGAATTGTCATATCTCATGCTGAGCGGAGACGGAAAAGAGGACGGTTTTCTATATGTGGACGAGATCAAAGCCCTTGATGTGTCATCTGACCTGGTTGTATTGAGCGCATGTGAATCCGGGACAGGCATACTAGGTGAGGGCGGGGAAGTGCAGGCCCTTGACAAAGCTTTCCTCTCAGGTGATGTGGGGCATGTCATATCCTCGCTCTGGAGGATATCAGACGTGGCCACAGGCGTCTTATTTAAATATATTTACAGGAACCTTTACCAGGGGATGGATATGGATACAGCATACTGGCATGCTGTGATCGAACTGAAAAAGCGTTTTCCCGAACCACGGTACTGGGGAGCTATGAAATTCACTTCCAGCATGATGCAGTAAGACTGAAGAAAAGGATCTGCATGGAATGGCTTGTACACTGTGATGAAAAAGGCAACGTGATGGGAAGTATCTCAAGGGACGAGGCTCACAGCGGATCAAAAAAGCTGCATCCAGTTGTGCATATGAACCTGTATGCGCCGGAAAGGGGCCTTCTGCTGCAGAAACGCCCTGAAAATAAGATCATACAGCCGGGAAAATGGGATTCAGCTGTAGGCGGGCATATATCTTACGGAGAATCTGTCTTGCAGGCTCTAAGACGTGAATCTCTTGAAGAGATCGGACTTTTTCCCGGGACACACAGTTTTTTGGGCAGTTATATCTGGGAAACAGAGATAGAGAAAGAGCTCGTTTATTCATTTTTCACTCTTTATGAAGGAGACACCACTCTCTTCACATCCACTGAAAGTGACGAACTGCGTTTTTGGGACATGGAAATTGTCATGGATGTCGTGGAAAGTGATCATCTGTTTACAGCCAATCTTCTCTTTGAGGTGAAGAAATATTTAACAAGTCTTATATAAAAGTGATTAATAATGGTTATTATCTAATATTCACTGATATGTATAAAAAAAACTAAACTAAATCATGTTGCGCACCATCTATAAATGTGTTATAATCCAATAGATTGAAAGGGGGACTTATGAAGATCGATATTGAGAAGAAATCTAATAATATTATTATGATACGTCCGCACGGGAAGATCGTGAGCGGCGAGAAAGTAATGGCTCTCAAGGAGACCATAAACAAAGTCGTGGAAGACGGTTTTCTCAAGGTCATCGTGGATTTTGAGAACGTTCCTTTTATGGATTCCACGGGACTTGGCGTGCTGATCGCGGCTTATACCACATTGAAAGCCAAAGACGGCGAGATGAAGCTTATAAAGATCACTCAGCGCATAAAGGACCTGCTTACCATAACAAAACTGCTTACGCTGTTTGACTGCTATGATTCAGAAGCGGATGTCATGAGGGATCTGATATAATATCCATGGCATCGCGTTTAAAACTGAAGCTTCCGTCTTCCATCCAGTATCTTGAGACAATAATCGATACGGCGGAGCTTTTTTTTCAAAGAAACTCAATAAATGATGTGACAATAGGCGAACTGGTGGCTTCTCTGACAGAAGCCGCCAGCAATGCCATAATACATGGCAATAATAACGAGACCATGAAGTATATCTATGTGGATCTGGACATAGAAGAGGATGATGTGGAAGTGGTCGTGGAAGATTCAAATAACGATTTTGAAGATTTTGTGGCCGGTTCAGGAGAACCTGTTTCTCCGCTTTCTACAAGCGGCAGGGGTATCTTTATCATAAAAGCATATATGGACCAGGTCATGCTGTCCAGGGGCCGTCACGGTTCAAGATTGATGATGAAAAAGATACGGTAGGGTGTAAAAAGAGATGAAACATTTTGTAGTGGATACAAATGTTCTTCTCCATGACCCCGGTTCTATTTTTAATTTTAAGGAAAATGTAGTATGTATTCCCGTGGATGTCCTGGAAGAGCTGGATCATTTTAAAGCCGATCTTTCTGAAAAAGGGCGCAATGCGAGGAAGGTCATCAGGAGTATTGATGACCTGCGTCACACAGGAGATATCATAAAAGGAGTAGCCCTCAATAATAACGGCGGGTCTCTTCGCATACTTATAGATTTTGACACAGCACTCCCCGAGGGGTTCGGAAAGAACAATCCCGATAACAGGATAATAATGGCGGCGAAATATCTCAAGGAACAGGGGTATGAGAACGTGACTTTTGTATCCATGGATATCAACGCAAGGGTGAAATCAGAAGCTCTTTCCATCGCGGCTGAGGATTATGAACATGAAAAAGTCGATTTTGACGTCTTGTACGACGGCATGGCTGAAAAAAAAATTAAAAGAGGGCGGAAAAACTCCGAGACTCTGTATCACAACCAGTTTGTTGTGGATAATAAAAGCGGGAATATAGAAGGAAGGTTCAATAAAAACAGCGGCAAAGTGGAACCTCTTAAGTTTACTGAGATAGAGCCATGGGGAATAAGGGGATTGAATACTGAGCAGGTCTGTTCACTTGAACTGCTGCTTGATGATGATATTCAACTTGTGACACTTGTGGGACAGGCGGGGACAGGCAAGACACTTCTCGCAATAGCCGCAGGACTTCATAAGGTCACAGAAGAGCAAAAATATAAAAAAGTCCTGATAATGCGGCCTATCATGCCTGTGGGCAAGGATATAGGATATCTTCCGGGCTCAAAAGAAAATAAACTTGAAAACTGGATGGAACCTGTCTTTGACAACCTGGATTTTCTCATCGACAGAAATGATCTGGGGAAAAAAAACAGGATATATTTTCAGGATTCAGATATCATTGAGCTCGAAGCCCTTACATTTATCAGAGGGAGGAGCATATCATCACAATTTATTATAATCGATGAATCTCAGAACCTTACGCCACATGAGATAAAGACCATTGTGAGCAGAGCCGGAGAGAAAAGCAAGATCATACTCACAGGAGACCCGTATCAGATCGATAATCCATATCTGGATGAATCGTCCAACGGGCTCACCTATCTGATCGACAGGTTCAAGGGTGAAGAGATCTACGGTCATGTGCTGCTGAAAAAAAGCGAGAGAAGCCGCCTGGCATCCATAGCGGCAAAGATATTATAGGAGGAGATTATATGTATTATCAGATCGATCATCCGCTGCTGAAGCATAAACTGACGCTTCTCAGGGAAAAGACAACGGGACAGAAGGAGTTCAGAGAACTGGCAAGCGAGATCACCATGCTTCTCGCATATGAAGCATTGAAGAACGTCGAGACCGTTGATAAAGAGATAGAGACGCCTCTGCAGAAGATGGTGGGTTCAGAAGTCAGCAATGATATCGTGGTGGTTCCCATACTCAGGGCTGGGGTGGGCATGCTGGACGGCATCCTTTCCCTGCTTCCAAACGCCCGTGTGGGCTTTGTGGGGCTGTACAGAGACCCTGAGACCAAGATGCCCGTGGAATACTATGAGAAGATGCCTGAAGAGATGGAAGAGCCCCTTGCGGTGATCATAGATCCCATGCTGGCAACAGGGGGTTCTATAATAGCTGCCATAGACCTGTTGAAAAAAAAGGGCCTTACCCGCATCAAAGTCATATCAATAATATCCGCCCCCGAAGGGATAGAAGCCATAGAAAAAGCCCATGGAGACGTTGAAATATTTACCGGAAACGTTGATGAGTATCTTAATGACCATAAATACATAATCCCCGGGCTCGGGGATGCTGGAGACAGGCTGTTTGGAACCAAATAAAGGAGAATGTTTATGAAAAGATTCATCGTCGGAATACAAATGATGTTTGTGGCCTTCGGGGCGCTTGTTCTTGTCCCGCTGCTTACAGGACTTGATCCCAATGTTGCTCTGCTGACTGCAGGGTGCGGAACACTGATATTTCACCTTGTGACTAAAGGTAAAGTGCCTGTTTTCCTCGCATCTTCATTTGCCTATATCGCTCCAATAATCGCGGCAACAAAGTTATACGGACTGAAGGGCACACTTGGGGGGCTTATGGCAGCGGGTATCGTAAAGATGCTCTTTTCTCTGTTGATCAAGTACAAAGGAATAGGATTTATCAACAGGATACTGCCTTCCCATGTTATCGGACCTGTTATCATCGTAATTGGTCTGAGTCTTGCTCCAGTAGCCGTTAACATGGCTAAAGATTGCTATGTATTAGCGATGATCGCCCTGGTCACAACTATAATAGTCTCACATTTCTGTAAAGGTTTCCTGAAACTGACACCGATACTTGCAGGGATATTAACGGGATATATTGCTGCACTGCTCATGGGGAAAGTCGATTTTGCCCCCATAGTAAACGCTTCATGGTTTTCAATGCCCAATGTAACATTTCCTTCATTCAACTGGGAAGCCATAGTATATATCGTACCTGTGGCACTTGCCCCCGCTATTGAACATATTGGAGACATCATGGTGATCTCAGACGTAGCCGGCAAGAAGTTCTACAAAGACCCCGGACTTCACAGGACCATACTGGGCGACGGTCTTGCAACATCCTTTGCCTCTCTTCTCGGCGGACCGCCTAATACCACATATTCTGAAGTAACAGGAGCAGTGGCCCTTACAAAGATATATGATCCATTCGTGATGAGAGTGGCTGCTGTCACAGCTATAATCATGGCTTTTATTGGAAAACTCGGCGCTTTTCTTAAGACTATACCGGGACCTGTAATGGGCGGCATCATGATCATACTCTTCGGAATGATCGCTTCCATCGGTATAAAGAACATGGTACAGCATAAAGTGGATATGTCTTCCACCAAGAACATGATCGTCGTGAGCCTTATCCTTGTCATCGGAATAGGCGGCGCTGTATTCAGTATCGGCCATTTCAGCCTGGCGGGTATTGGTCTTTCGGGTGTCGTGGGTGTTCTAGTGAACCTTCTTCTTCCGGAAAGAAAGGGAGCTGATGCTTAATAAGAATATTTTCAGAAAATATGACATACGGGGCATAGCAGCGGTTGATATTCCCGAAAAAGTAGCTGAGGACATAGGAAAGGCCTTCGGATCCCTTGTATTGTCCAAAGGAGAAGACACCGTGGTGGTGGGAAGAGACGTGCGCAACAGCGGGACGACTATTTCCCAGGCACTGATCAACGGCATAATATCCACAGGCTGCCACGTGAAATATCTCGGCATGACTGCAACCCCCGTATTCTATTATTCACTGCATAAGCTTGATGCCGGGGGAGGGGTCATGGTGACCGCATCGCATAATCCTCATGAATACAACGGGTTTAAGATCTGCCTGGGGAAGGATTCTCTCTACGGTGATGACATAACAGCTCTGTATCATGATGTGAAAAATGGTGCTTTCACAAGTAGTGAGAAAGGCAATGTTGAAGAAACTGATATAAGGAGAGACTATATAGAGTCTCTCCTTAACAACATCAAGCTGCCTGCGGGACTTAAAGTCATCGTGGACTGCGGTAACGGCTCGGCGGGCATCTATGCCAGGAAGATATTTGAAAAGACGTCTCTTGACGTGGAATTCCTTTATGAAGATCCCGACGGTGACTTTCCAAACCATATTGCCGATCCAACAGTGGAAAAGAACATGCTCGCGCTTAAAAAACGTGTGATAGAGACTGGTGCTGATCTGGGTATCGGTTTCGACGGCGACGTGGACAGGATCGGTGTGATAGACCATGAGGGAACGCTTCTGTATGGTGACACTCTTCTTGCTGTTTTTGCCGAAAGCATATTAAAAAAGAATCCCGGTAAAGATATCGTCTTTGAGGTTAAATGTTCTAAGGGACTTATAGAGCATGTTAAGGCAAGCGGCGGCAATCCTGTGATGTGGAAAGCGGGACATTCTCTCTTAAAGGCCAAGATGAAAGAGATTAACGCCATCATGGGCGGAGAGATGTCAGGGCACATGTTTTTCCGCGACAGACATCCCGGTTATGACGACGCTTTCTATGGCGCGCTGCGTCTCCTTGAGATACTTGGTGAAGAGGGGGTATCCCTCAAAGATATCGCTTCAAGGGTCCCTCGATATATCTCCACACCTGAGATACGGATCGGATGCCCCGATGATAAAAAGTTCCATATTATCGATGAGATATCTCAGCATCTCAAAAATGATTACCATGTAATCGATATAGACGGTGTAAGAGTATCGTTTGATAAAGGATGGGCACTGCTGAGGCCTTCAAACACTCAGCCTGTCCTTGTATTCAGGGCGGAGGCAGAGGATGAAAAGAGCCTTGATGAGTATATAACGGTGATAAAAGAGATACTCCGCGGATATGATGACGTGAATATTGAAAACATGTGAATGCTTTAATGCATTCACATGTTTTTTTAATGGTCATATTAAATCCATTTGATCATCTGGTACAATATATCGTGAAATATTTAATTATTTACTTGACACATTATAAAGCTGTGTTACTATCTTCTCAAATAAACGGAGGTAAAATATGCCTAATAAAACTGTAAAAGTCACAGCGGACCTGCTGGACAATTTCAAGATCGAGACAAAGATGAGGGATCATGTAGCCATCGTGGACCAGCCTGTGCAGGGCGGGGGAAACGATGAAGGCCCTAATCCGCTTGAGTATATTCTCATAGCTCTTTCAGGCTGCATCGCCACCATCGGAAGGATCATATCAAAACAGCGTCGTATAGACCTTCGCGGCATCAAAGTCGACGTTGAAGCAGACATCGACACGGATTTTCTCATGGGAGCCACTAAAGAAGGCAGAGCCGGATTCACAGAGATCAGAGTAAACGTGGATATCGATGCTGATATGACTAAAGAGGAGAAAGAAGCTTTCCTTCACGACATCGATGAAAGATGCCCCATATCTGACAATATTGCAAATACATCAGAAGTGAAGTTCATCGTTAAATAAGACCTTTTCATACCAATCTCTAACATACCTGCGCTCCTTTGGAAACAGAGGGGCGCAACCCCAAAACATATTTTATACAGAAAAAAGAGTCCCATTCTAGAAAGAATATATGTAACTCAACATAACATATATTATAGGACATGCTATGACGTGATACATCAGACCTCTGGTATATTTTATAAATGATCATGGACTCCCCTTTTTGTTTTTTTATCGGGAGCCTTGTAAGTAATATATTTGATCACCGGATTTAAGAAGAATAAAAAGCATTGCAGCTCAAGGATATTTCAATAAAAATAATGAGGAAGAAAAAATGGGCATGGAGAGACTCGAACTCCCGACAAACAACATGTGAAGCTGCTACTCTACCAACTGAGCTACATGCCCCTTTATATTCAACGGAAGATGGGCACAGAGGGATTTGAACCCCCGACCAACTGCACGTCAAGCAGCTACTCTACCGGCTGAGCTATGTGCCCTTCCAGAAGATTATACTAAAAAAAAGGTTTATATCAATATAAAAAATCAAAAAAACGATTTATAAGTTTCTTTTGTTTAAAAGATTCTCTATCTGGTTGTTTTTCTCCTTCAAAGATTGGATCTCTTTCTTAAGCTTTACTTCCAGGGTCACGTCATGAAAGTTCCAGACATAAAAGACCGTGTCTCCCTGGCTTTGTATTGTCTTTGTATTCAGTATGAATGATCTGCCGTCTTTAAACGGGATCAGTCCGTGCCGTCCGTCTTTGTTTGTTTCGTCGTGTTTTATGATCCCATCAAACTTATCGGGGTCTGACATCTTGTTTCTCATCTCGGAAAGGAGTTTTTTGCTGTTGTAAGATGTGAGTATCTCCTTGCTCAATCCCCATATATCGATAAATCTGTCATTGTACTGCAGTTCTCCTGTGTTGGACATGATGAGTATGCCGTCTCTGTAGGCGTCCAGCGTAGCCGTGATCACCGAACTGTTCCTGTCCCTGGTACGCATCACTTCACGGCGCTCCATAAGATGTGCTATGTTGAATGCATATATTGCCATCATCCTTTTCTCAAAATTCGAGAGAAGTTTTCCTTCGTTTTTTTCATAACCTACTTTAAGGCTTCCCCTCTCTGCTCCGCCCCATCTTATGGGTACGATGAGGGAAAAATTATTGGATGAATAGACGTTTGTGAAATTTGAATAGACTTTCTTGTCAACTTCTATCTCACAGTATGTGCGGTCGGGATACTGAAGGTAATCCGGGATTATCCTCCGTGTTATAGTCTGCAGCGCTTCATCTGCAGATATGTCTGAATCCAGCACTTTCAGGAGTTCCAGCAGCCCTTTAACCTCTTTACCCCTGCTCACAAGCAGTTTTTCATTGTCCTCAAGGAGTTCGTTTTTGATCAGAAGCTCGTCTTTCATCTTTTTATAGTTCAGCTGTACATCGATCCTGGTGAGGACTTCCTCCATCACAAAGGGTTTTTCGATGTAATCCCTGCCTCCGAATTTGAAGATCTTCTTCTTATTGTTGATGTCATTGGCGGAGACGATGAAGAGCACAGGTATATGTTTGGTGTCATCGCGTTTTGAAAAGGCTGAAGCCAGTTCGAAGCCGTCTTTTCCAGGGAGTATGACGTCGATGACGATGATCTCAGGGGTGGAGAACTTCTTTGTCTTGAACATCTCCACTTCAAACATCTCCAGCGCCAGATCTGTGTCTGCGGCGGTTATGGCTTTCAATGATGTATTGTTTTCAATGATCGAGGAGAGTATCTTCTGGTCCTCTTTAAAATTTTCCACAATAAGAATGCATTTATCCAAAATCTCTCCTTACTGGGTGTATGCGGCCAAGATGATTATCTTTCCGTACACTATCCCCTGCTCTTCCAGCAGTTCTATGGAAAGGCGGATATCATCTCCAGAGACCATCTTGATGATCGTCTCATCTTCCATATCCTCCTTAAGGGCAGCAGACACAAAACGGACAAGGTCCTTCCTCTCTTTTATCTTTTCTACTATATCCCTTGTGATCATGTTCATATCCCCTGTTTGATATTTTTTTTCATCAAGGCCAAGAAGATGGAAAAAATGGCTGTTATGAAAGATCACAGAGTTTTCACTGTCTAATATAACGATCCCATCTTCAAGAGACTGTTTTTCAATTGCTTTCTTTAAGATACTTATATTGATGTTTTTTTTCATCATGGCGATACGCTGATCCAGTATGAGGCTTAGATGGTTGGCAAAGGCATGTATAAGTTTCTGTTGAAACATGTCAAGGAGAAGCTGAGAGGATGAGGTATATCCCGCCGAAATAGAACCGTAATCACCAATGCGTCCCTTTAAAGGCGCCTTGACCGTATAACCCGGCGGCTCATCTCTCATCCCCTCGGTGACATATATGGATCCCATAAAATCGACCATTACAATCACGTCTTCACTGCGGGAGAGTGATTCAGGGATGATATCGTCTGCCATGGCCCTGATGATATTGTCAGCGGATTCCTCTTCCTTCATGAGTTTTAGTGTCTTATAAAGCCCGCTCAGTTCACGACCCCTCTTTTTCAGAAGATCCTTTTCCTCTCTGAGGTTCTTGTTCTGGCTGCTGATAAGTCCAGTGTATTCCCTGAGTCTGGCGTGGACGTTTATACGTCCCATGAGCTCCTCTTTAAGAACAGGTTTTGAAATATAATCATCACCGCCGATGTCAAAGGCTTCCTTGATGCTGTCTCTGTCTGTAAGAGCTGTTATAAAAATAATGGTCATATCCTCGGTGGAAGAATCTCCTCTTATGTGCTCGGCGACTTCAAATCCGCTCATACCCGGCAGCATGATATCAAGAAGCACAAGATCAGGAGTATCAGATCCCTCTTTTTTCAGGTATTCAAGAAAACTTTGCCCTGATTCAGAAAGGACCAGTGTATGTTCACTATTGTTTTTTATGAGTGTGGCCAGATATTTGCGATTGTCGCTGTTATCGTCCACGATGGCTATGATCATATAAACCTCCATTACAATTATGGATAAATGGTTATATTTTTCAAGCCATCTTTTGGGAAAAAATGCCCTCTTTTTAGAAAAGCAGCGTCAATATATCAGCTTTAGGAACTCCATTCATATATTCCCGGAGGTCCACCTCTTCAAGTATCTTCAGTATGGAACTCTCTTCATGGCGGACACCTGTGAACATAGAAGCAAGTCCTTCGCTCTCCCTGGCCCCGAAATAATCCCCTGAAAAAGCCATATCGGCTATTATACCGTCTTTGACAGTCAATTCAGCGGTTACAGTGCCTCCAGGAGTCCTGAGGGTGCGTTTCATGTCATAATGAGCCCGTTTGCCGTAGTTCCAGTCCCATGTGTCATATTTTCGCTTTTTCAGCTCGTTTACAGCATCTATATCATCTTGTGTGAGGTTATAGTCTTCAGCGTCATCGTATGTTGATATCACATGTTTCACAAGGAGCTCTTCAAACTTCTCCACTGTTGTCTTTTCAGGGAGATGGTCCCATATATTAGTGATCCTGCTTGCTACTGATTTTACCTTTTTGTGTTTATATTTCTCAGGATCGGTGTTCAATGCCGCCGCGGCTTTTTTCAGGTCAGCCTTGAAAAGAAGCGTCCCGTGGGAAAGCACCCTGTCCCCCTTGCGAAGGCCGGCGTTACCTGAGAACTTCCTGCCGTCGATGGTCAGGTCGTTGCGCCCCTGAAACTCCGCATTGACGCCGATCTTCTTTAAAAGGGATATTATGGGCATGGTGAAACGCCTGAAATCCACATCTTTGCTGCCTTTATCACTGGTCACAAAAGAGAAATTAAGGTTGCCCATATCATGATATACAGCCCCTCCTCCTGTTATCCGTCTTACCACCGCTATATGGTTATCCTTTATATAGCCGCTGTTTATCTCTGAGATAGTGTTTTGATGCCGTCCCACTATCACAGCATTCTTATTGATATAAAGGAGGAAGACATCCTCTTTAAAAGATTCAAACATATATTCATCAAGGGCCATATTGAAATGCGCGTCATTGCTGGGGCTTTTAATACAGATCATGGTTTATACCTCCGATTTTAAAAGAGCATATCAAAAAACTGAATCAAGTTCAAGTCTATTTGTCTCCTGCGGAGGGTAAAGATATTGTCATAACTGTCCCCGCGTGGCTGCTCTTGGCGCGTATATCTCCTCCCAGCCCCTCCAGTATGCTTTTTGCCGAGAATAATCCCAGCCCGCTGCCTGAGCCGGGGCTTTTTGTTGTGTAAAACGGCAGGAAAATGGAATCAAGATGTTCCGCTGGTATGCCGGAACCATTGTCGGCGATGGCGAGAGTGACTGTATCCCCTGCGTTTTTAAGGGATATGTGGATCTCCCCGCTGAATTCAATGGCATCCATACTGTTTTTAATGATGTTCATGATCACCTGCTCAAGAGATATCTTATCAGCGAGTATCAGATATTCTTCCCCCTCTTCCTGAGAGACTTCCATTGATATGTCTTTCAACGTGACTTTTTTCATAAGCGAGACCGTATCACGTATGATAATGCCCAGGTCATGGATACCTTTCTTTCTAGTTATAACACCAAGCCTGGTTATGTCAGAGATCTTCCTTGTGAGAAGCGCCGCACTTTTGAAACATGTCTCGGCGCCCTCTATATATTCTTGAATTGAATCATCTTTCGGAATTAGATCGAGATATCCCTTTAATACAGTAAGTATATTATTGAAATCATGAGAGATTGAAGAAATACGTCTCATATTTGATTCATATTCTGTTAAACGACCAATCACTTCTCTGCAGTATCCATCATAATCTCCTGTTATATAAATATTAATCCCTGTCTCATCGTGGAATATGACCTTGGCGGCATACTTATTTCCTCCCATTGAAAAAAGGATCTTTTCCGGATATTTATCACTGATCATCATGGATTTCAGACGTTGGATAAGAGCCCCGGGGAATACCTTGGATGGGTCTTTGCCTGGTTCTGCGCCTGGTATCTCGAGGCCGCAGCTGAACACTGCTGATATCAGCGTGACTTTACTGTCAGTCTTTATGAATAAGCCGTCTGTCATCTTCATATTTAAACCCGCCATTTTAATAACGTTTAAACATAGTTATGAATAAATTAATATCATTATATAGAAATATTCTTGTCTTTCAATAATAAATAACATATACAATTTTATTGACAAAAATAAAGTTCACGATATAATCACCTTGTCGCGCCCATAGCTCAACTGGATAGAGCGTTTGGCTACGGACCAGAAGGTTGGGGGTTCGAATCCTCCTGGGCGTATCATCCGTTTCTTTTAAGATAATTCCGCAAGATCTCCATATATGTGTTTAATTCACCGTCTTTGATCTCCGTCTCACGTCCCCGTCCATTTGAGAGCAGACTGAGATCCCTGCACATTTTTTCTCCTGTATAGATGCCTCCGCCGCATGAACGGCAGTGGAACCTGCCCATCTCCATGGAAAAGAGCTCCTGAGGCTGTCCCGAACCGCATCCGCACGGCATGGAGGATGAGATTTCCTTACCCATGGATCTAAGGAGTTTCAGAAAAAAATATATGAGAGCCTTGTTCCCCTTCCCTATATCTATACCTTTCACCATATATCCCAACGCTTCATACAGGTCTTCATCCTCCACACCCCAGGGGATATATTGACGGAGATGTCTAACCATCTCTCCGGACATCATGAAATATTTTTCTGATCTTACGATGCCGCTGTTTTCTTCCAGCAGGTCCATGGACCTGGGGACAAAAAGCGAACTGTCTTCTCTTTCAAGATAGTTGACCTCCAGGAGGTTCAAATATTCAGAAAGCCCCAGGTAACGGCTTTTCTCTCTTAAAGCCCCTTTTAACATAAAGGAGATGCGTCCCCTTTCCCGGGAAAACAACTCGATGATCTGAGATGTCTCTTTGTAACGTGTCTTTTTCAGCACGTAACCGCTGATAGTCCTTGCTCTCATGATCAGCGCAGATACTCGATAAGTATTGTGGCCAGTCCCAGATATATCAGTATCCCTGTGGCGTCGTTTGCAGTGGTCACAAGAGGTCCCGAGGAAATAGCGGGGTCGATATTCATCTTCTTGAAAGCAAACGGCGCCAGTGTCCCTATAGCGGCTGCTACAGTGACTGCTGATATCATGGAGGTGCCCAGGATAAGGCCCAGCATAAGGTTGCCGTGCCATAAATAAGATATTATTGATATGATGACTCCCACGATCAGCCCCATGAGAGACGCCACTCCCAGTTCGCGTATTACAGTGTCTTTAAGCTTGTTGATGTTTATGTATCCCATGGAAAGTCCCCTCACCACAATAGTGGATGTCTGAGTCCCTATGTTGCCTCCCATGGCTGTGATCACAGGGACGAAGCTCGTAAGCACTATGATCTCGTGAAGAGTCCTGTTAAAGAGAGAAAGCAGTCCCGCAGAAAGCATACTGCCAAAAAATGTAGTTATAAGCCATGGCAAACGCAACTTTGCCACAGAGATGATATTGTTTGTATATATCTCATCTTCAGCGGTTCCAACTGTCCGGTAAAGGTCTTCTGTCTGTTCCTCTCTGATGACATCTATGATATCGTCCACGGTGATCACACCGATCATCCTTTTGTTGTCATCTGTGACAGGGAGAGCCATAAGGTCGTATTTTTCCACTATCCTGGCGGCGTCCTCCTGATCGGTATAAGCGGAAGCGGAGATCACATCAAGGTTCATAATATCCCACACTAGTTCATTGTCATAGGATAGAAGAAGGTCGTGCAGAGATAGTACGCCGTCAAGACCCCCCTCAGGGTCCAGTACGTATATGTATATGAGAGACTCGATGTCCGCGGTCTCCTTGAGCTTTCCTTTTACATCCTTGACGGGAATATTCCCTGTTATGGAAAAATATTCTTTTGTCATGATGCCGCCTGCTGAATCCTCGGGATAACTCATGAGTTTTTTGATATCCAGTCGTTCCTTTAACGGAAGACTAAGAAGAACCGCCTCACGCCAGTTCACCGGAAAACCCATGATGATATCTGTAAAATCATCATCATTGAGTTCCCTGATGATATCGGCAAGGGAGCCCGGAGTGTAAGTGTTTATGATGTGTTCAGACAATATGGTCTGAAGCGCCGGGGAGGCAAGAGAGAGTACTTCTCCTCTGACTTCCCGGGAAAGACTGTCGAATATCTCCACGATGACTTCATCATCAAGGTTGTTCAGTATATCCACGATGTCTTCGGGACGGAAATGTTCACTAAGATAGGCGGCGTTTTCGCCCTTAAACCCGTTTTTTAAAAGGTTTTCAAGGAAACGGCTTAACTTATCCCTGCTCTCCATGGAGTCAGCCCTTCACGACATGGTCTGGTTTTTTTCCTTTGTGACAGTCGATGATAGCCTGCGCAGCCATGGTGCTCATGGTATACCGCGCTTTATACGATCCGCTGCCTGTGTGTGGAGTCATCACTATATTTTCAAGCTCCAGGAGCTCTTTCTCCACCACAGGTTCATATTCATACACATCGATGCCGGCTCCCTTTATAAGGCCCTCTTTCAGCGCCTGTGCAAGGTCTTTTTCCCTTATGATAGCTCCGCGGCCGGTGTTTATGATATATGCCTCGTTCTTCATGGCTTTAAAGGTCTCATATTTGAACAGATGATGTGTATCATCGTTAAGAGGCGCATGTATGGATATGATATCGCTTTCCGATACAAGTGTGTCAAAGTCCTTGTATGAAGCGTTGAGCTCCTTTTCAGTCTCAGGGCTTACCCTGTTCCTGTTATAATAGGATATTTGCACGTCAAAACCCCTCAGCATCTTTGCAAAGGCCTGCCCTATCCTGCCCATACCCACTATACCGACTTTCTTGCCTGTGAGTTCATCTCCAAGCATGAGTTCCGGATACCACATCTTAAAACGGCCGTCTCTTACATATCTGTCACTCACAGCTATTTTCCTCATCACAGCAAGCATAAGTGAAAAAGCAAGTTCCGCAGTGGCGATGGTAAGTATTCCAGGAGTATTGGCCACGGTTATGCCTTTTTCAGAAGCGTATTTAACATCGATATTATTGTA
The DNA here is from genome assembly GCA_964525975.1 of uncultured bacterium. Lineage (GTDB taxonomy): Bacteria > Macinerneyibacteriota > Macinerneyibacteria > Macinerneyibacteriales > DSCS01 > CAZJQC01. The sequence goes on along the minus strand of CAZGIO010000001.1, from coordinate 14,583 downwards.
TCCGACGGCATAGTTCGAGATGATCTTCAGTCCGTCTCCCGCTGCATCTATGATCTCTTTGTCGATCCTGTCATGCAGCATTGAGAGGATGCCAAAGTATTTATTAATGTTTTGCTTTAACCATTCTCTGGATAATGCCTCTTCATCTGTATTTACATAAACATCAAAATGTTCTTTAAGTGCTTTGATCCCCATCTCAGGTATCTTGTATGTCACTAATACTTTATCCATCCTGTCCCTCCTTTACGATCTTTCCTATGATTGTGTTATTGAGCAGCCATTGATTCAAGATATTTTCCTGTCTCTCCCCTGTTAAGAGCCAACTCTCATCTTTTTTTGCCTCACAATTAAGACGTGCTGCAAAAGCCGTGAGAGCCACTGAGACCGATACGTTGAAACTCTCCACAAAGCCTCTCATGCGGATCCTGAAACTGCCGTCGCATATTTCCCTTGCCCGCTTGGATACTCCATATAGCTCCTCCCCAAAGACAAAAGCTATCTTGCCTTCATCATGGAGACCGTCTATGGTGAGGCCTCTGTCATTGGGATCTGCTATCAAGACAGTATACCCATCTTCCTTCAACCGTTTGAAACAACTGTCCGCATCATCATGTATATGTATGTCCAGCCATTTTGTGCAGCCTTTTGTTATGGCTTTATTCAACCGCATATCATTCTTCCCGGAAATGATATGCACAGTTTGAAACCCGAGTCCTTCCAGACTCCTCAGTCCAGCGCTTATATTATGCGGGTCATAGAAGTTCTCAAAGACGAAAGTATGGTATTCAGACCTTTTTGAGAGGACATCTTTCATCCTCGAATAACGCTCATCTGTTATATGTGGAAGATACTGGGACAAGTCCATGTCTTTCCGCTTTCATAAATACTTGTCTGCAGAAAGTATGGTCTCGTATAATTCTTCAGGGGTGGAACAGTTTAATATCTTGTCGAGATTATCTCCTTCTGCAAGAATATATGAGATCTTTGACAATATATTTACATGTTCGCACGGCCGGTCTCTGTCTGAAACAAATAATATCACAAACCTCACAGGGGCTCCGTCCAGAGAACCGTATTCCATGGGTTCCTTAAGCAGCAGAAAAGACATGGATGTATCTCCCCACCCTTTAATGCGTCCGTGGGGTACCGCTATTCCCATGCCTATTCCCGTGGATATCTTTTCTTCTCTTTCAAGCACTGCATTTATGATCATATTGCTGTCGCGACGAGTCAGGTCGGATATGTTTTTACATAAAAATGAGATTAGTTCACTCTTGTCCTTAAAGGCTTCCATGACAAAAACATTATCTTTGCTCAGATATCCATTAATATCCATTGTCCTCTTTTCATCTGTATTAAATTATTATACCATATGGCGGTCTTATTTCAACAGATTTATTGCATACGGCTTATAATGGTGAGACTGTCCCCTTTTGTGACAGATCCAGACTGTATGACCTTGGCAAAAACACCTTCTTCGGGCATGATGCATTTGCCTGCGCTGTTTCTTATCTCACATCCGAAATGGCATTCTTTGCCTATCTGTGTGATCTCTATCACGGCATCTCCCGCCTTAAGGCGTGTCCCCGGAAGCAGCTTATGAAGTGTTATACCCGCGGTAGTGAGGTTTTCGCCGAACAGTCCCGGACCCAGGCCTTCCACCATGCCTTCCATCTTTTTTATGCTCTCTGAAGCTAAAAGGCTCAGTTCTCTTATGCCGCTCCCTGAATGAGCGTCGTCTTTGATACCGCAACCTTCTGTAAGGATCACCTGTTCCACAGAGTGCTTGGATGTGCCTTTTTTTTCACTGATGTTTATGGATACTATCCGGGAAGTTATGGGGGAAGCGGCGCTTCCCCCTGATTTTTTATCAGAACCCATTTTCAGAAAGGTTCTTATACCTGTCATACTTCTCCTGAAGGTCTTTCCTGAGAAGCTCATCAAGGCGTTTCGCTTCTTCCGGGAACATCTTTTCCAGAGATTTGAAACGTACTTCGTTATTGATCAGTTCCTGAACGTCTTTTACAGGACCCTTATATTCAAGGACGAAGGGATTTTTCCCATCTTCCTTGAGAAGAGGGTTGTACCTGTAAAGAGGCCAGTAGCCTGTCTCAACAGCAAGTTTTTCCTCTTTCTGTGAATGTCCCATGTTCAAGCCATGGTTGATACATGGAGCATATGCGATGACCAGAGAAGGTCCGTCATATTTCTCCGCTTCAATGAGTGCTTTCAACAGCTGATTCGGGTTGGCTCCCATTGAGACAGAAGCTACATATACGTAACCGTATGTCATGGCCATAAGACCGAGGTCTTTTTTTCTGGTCTTCTTGCCGGAAGCGGCAAACTTGGCTATTGCGCCGAACTGTGTTGCTTTTGATGCCTGTCCGCCGGTATTTGAATAAACTTCCGTGTCAAGCACAAGCACGTTGACATTCTCACCGGAGGCAAGGACGTGATCCAGTCCGCCATATCCGATATCGTATGCCCATCCGTCACCGCCGAATATCCATACAGATTTTTTAACGAAATAATCTCTGAGCGCATAGATGGCGTCAAGGTTGTCAGACTCCACATCCTCTGTTTCAAGGGCAAGTTCAAGTCTCGGTGCTGTCTCTTTTGTTTTGTCAGCGTCCTCGAAACTCTCTTTGAACTCATTAAGGACAGCTTTAAGGTCATCTGATATCTCTTCCTCAAGGGCCGCTTCTATAAAGGAGTAGAGTGTCTCGCGTTTCTGACGCACTGCAAGAGCCATTCCGTAACCGTATTCAGCATTGTCCTCGAACAGTGAATTAGCCCAAGCCGGGCCTTTCCCCTCTTCCTTGACAGTATAGGGACAGCTGGGCGCTGATCCGCCGTATATGGAGGAACATCCAGTTGCATTGGCTATCATCATCCTCTCTCCGAAAAGCTGTGTCACAAGCTTTACATAAGGAGTCTCGCCGCAGCCTGCGCAGGCTCCCGAAAACTCAAACAGAGGTTTCTGGAACTGGCTGCCGATAAGGTTGTCCTTGGGCATGACATCATCTTTTTCAGGAAGACTCAGAGCATACTGGTTGTTTACAGACTCTTTATCCGCAAGCTCATCAAGAAATACCATCTCAAGTGCAGACGCGGGGCATATGTCAGCGCAGTTACCGCATCCGGTACAATCCATGGGATAAAGCTGCATCCTGTAGTTATAATCCTTGATTGCAGGATTTTTGGGTTTAATTGTCTCAAATGAATCAGGAGCATCCTTTAATTCTTCGTCTGTCAGGAGGACAGGCCTGATTGCAGCGTGGGGGCATACCATTGCACAGCGGTTGCACTGCACACATTTTTCAGCGATCCATTTCGGGGTTTTTATGGCAATACCCCTCTTTTCAAAACGTGTGGTGGATGTGGGGAATGAACCGTCGGGGTTAAATGCGCTCACAGGCAGGTCGTCGCCGTTCTGTGCCAGCATTGTCCCCATGACATTTTCCACAAAATCGCGTTCCTCTTCGCTGTAATAATATTCCTGTACTTTTTTCTCAACAGCTGTGCCTTCACCGGCTTCAGCCCATTTTTGGGGATATTTCACCTGTGTGAGGGCATCTGCAGCGGAATCCACAGCCTTGTTGTTCATCTCAACGATCTTCGCGCCCTTCTTTCCATATGATTTTTCAATGGCTTTTTTAAGAAGGACCACTGATTTTTCAAACGGGATGACTTCCGCCAGTTTGAAGAAAGCGGTCTGCATGATCATATTGATCCTCTGACCGAGCCCTACTTTATCAGCAAGGGTCACAGCATCTATGATATAGAACTTGGCGTTTTTCTTCGCAATGGAACGTTTTATTGAAGCAGGCAGTCTTTCTTCCATTTCCTTTTCACTCCATTTGGTGTTAAGGACAAAGATCCCGTTGTCTTTCAGACCCTTGAGCAGGTCATACTGATAGACGTATGACTGGTTGTGACATGCTATATAATCAGCATTAGCCACAAGATAAGTAGATGTTATGGGGCTTTTTCCAAAACGCAGATGTGATACTGTGATGCCACCTGATTTTTTGGAATCATAGGAAAAATAACCCTGAGCATAGAGATCCGTGTTGTCACCGATGATCTTGATGGCGTTTTTGTTGGCGCCCACGGTGCCGTCTGATCCCAGTCCCCAGAATTTACACTGCACAGTACCCTCAGGTGTAGTATCTATGTTTTTATCCACTTTGAGGGATGTCTGTGTGACATCATCTGTGATACCCACGGTAAAATGGTTTTTGGGCACACGTGACGTGAGGTTGTCAAATACAGACATGACCATTCCGGGATTGAACTCCTTGGAGCTGAGCCCGTAACGTCCCCCCACTACTTTTATATTGTCTTTTTCCTCATAGAGTATCGTGGAGATATCTTTGTAAAGAGGTTCACCCTCTGATCCGGGCTCTTTTGTCCTGTCAAGGACAGCCACAGTCTTCACTGTACCTGGAAGTGCCCTCAGGAAAGCATCCTTGGAGAAGGGCCTGTACAGCCTTACCTTGATAAGACCGACTTTCTCCCCTTCTTTGACAAGATAGTTAACAGTCTCTTCTATGGTCTCGCATCCTGAACCCATGGCGATGATGACACGCTCCGCTTCTGGATGTCCGACATAATCAAACAGGTTGTATCTGCGGCCTGTTATTGAATAGACTTTTTCCATCTCTTCCTGGACGATCTGAGGTGTCGCATCATAATAAGGGTTGATGGCTTCCCTGGCCTGGAAAAAGATATCAGGGTTCTGAGCTGTGCCTTTCATTACAGGATTCTCAGGACGCAGGGCTTTTTCCTTGAAATTCTCGATAGCCTCATAATCCACGATAGTCTTGATGTCTTCATAATCGATCATCTCGACTTTTGATATCTCATGTGATGTCCTGAATCCGTCAAAGAAATGGACAAACGGGAGACTGCTTCTGATAGCTGAAAGATGTGCTACAAGTCCCAGATCCATGGCTTCCTGCACGGAGTTGGATGAAAGCAGTGCCACGCCGCTCTGTCTCACAGCCATCACGTCTGAATGATCACCGAATATTGACAACGCATGGGACGCAACAGACCTTGCCGCTACATGAAATACCCCGGGCAGAAGTTCTCCTGCGATCTTATACAGATTGGGGATCATAAGCAGAAGACCCTGTGATGCTGTGAATGTGGCTGTCAACGCACCCCCTGTAAGTGAGCCGTGGACAGCTCCTGAAGCGCCGGCTTCAGACTGAAGTTCAGATACCAATACCTTTTGGCCGAAAATATTCTTCTTTTCGTGAGCAGACCAGTCATCAGCCAGTTCACCCATGGGTGAAGACGGCGTGATGGGATATATCGCAGCCACTTCTGTAAGTGCGTATGCAGCATAAGCGGCAGCTGTATTTCCATCGATCGCTCGCATCTCTTTTTTGCCCATATTCCCTCCTTTATAATTCCTTTTTACTCATCAATATTAGTGACGCCAGTCCCCGTTGTCAATATAATAGTGTATATTTACACGTTATTAACAGTTAAAATATAGGTCTATCTCCTGGGGATGAGGCCTGTTTCTTATGGATTCAACTTCTTTTTCTTTCAGTTTTATGTAACTATCAATGATCTCCTCGTTGAATACTCCGTCCCTGAGAAGGAACTCATGGTCTTTTTTCAATTCCTCAAGGGCATTTTCAAGCCTGTAGGGAGCATGTGATATATGTTCAGTCTCTTCCTTGGGAAGATGATCTATGTTTTTGTCAAACGGACCCATGCCTTCTTTTCTGGGATCTATCTTGTTCACTATGCCGTCAATGGCAGCCATGAGCAGCGCTGAGGCGGCAAGATATATGTTGCATGTGGCATCTCCGGTCCTGTATTCGATCCTCTTGTCTTCTTCAGACGTGAAGTTCTTGGGGATTCTTATTGCCGCGCTCCTGTTGCCCTTGGAATATACCATGGCAGTGGGCGCCTCAAAACCCGGAACAAGCCTTTTATATGAGTTTGTCGAGGGGTTCAGAAACGCGGTGAGCGCTTTTCCATGCTTCCATATTCCTCCAATATAATAAAGTGCTTCCTGGCTGAGATCAGCGTATTCACCTTTTTTATAAAAGACGTTCTTTCCCTTTTTGCGGGCAAACTGGTGAAAATGCATACCTGTCCCGGCTCTGTTATATAGGGGTTTCGGCATGAAAGTCGCATGCAGCCCGTTTTCCATGGCCACCATCTTGATCACGTATTTGACAAGCTGACCCAGATCCCCTACCTGGAGGATGTCTACAGGCTGTACTTCTATCTCATGCTGTGAAGCTGCCGACACCTCATGATGATGATACCGTATCTTGAAACCCATCTTCTCTATGATCTCCACCATATCCTCACGGATCTGGTAGTATAGATCCACAGGAGGATTGGCATGATATCCGTCCCTGTCGGTTATCTTTATGCCTTCCAGATCATTGAAAGAGCTCATGCCCTCCACCTGGTTCCAGTTGTTTTCCTCGCTCTCCAGATGATACATAGCAGAATTATCATTGTTTTTATAAAAAAGCTTTGAGAACAGATAGAACTCAAACTCAGGAGCCCAAAGGCTCTCATCGGCAAATCCTGTCTTTTTCAGGCTTTCTTTGGCTCTGAACGCAACACCCCGGGGGTCCATATGAAAGAACTCCTTGGTCTCTGCATCTGCTATGCGGCAGATAAAAGAAAGTGTGTTCGCACTCCAGAAAGGATCCACAAATCCCGTGTTTATATCAGGGATGATGACCATGTCGCCGGATTCCACTGATTTGAGTCCCGAGGTGGATGAAGCGTCAAATGCCTCCCCCTCTTCTATGAGTTTTTCATTGAGCCGTGATACAGGCATGGTGAGATGCCTCATCTTTCCATTGAGGTCTGAATATTTGAAATCAATGGTCGTTATGTTGTTTTCCTTCACAAACTTGTTGATCTCACTGAATGAATTGAACATGAATAAAACTCCTTTCCTATGCAAGGTCCCATTTTATGGCATCTTTTGGGCATTTTTGCACACAGATGCCGCAGCTGACACATTTATCCTTCTGGATCTTATGTGCTTTTTTCACTTCTCCTTCGATTGCGTTCACCGGGCAATTTTTTGCGCAGATAGTGCAGCCGATACATTTATCCTCTTCTATTTCCGGATTACTCCTTTTTTCGACATCTTTCTTCTTTAACAGGTTGTCAATTATGGCATTTGTGGGGCATGCTTCGGCGCATTTACCGCATGAGATACATTTCTCATAATCGATGACAGCAAGGTTGTCTCTGATCTCTATGGCTTCAGCGGGGCATACTTTTGCACACTTGCCGCATCCAATACAGCCGTTTTTGCATATTTTCATCACAGCTGCGCCTTTATCCCTGGATGAGCAGAGGACATCCACATCTTTCCCGTAAAATTTCATGTCTATCAATCTTTTGGGGCATGTATCTACGCATACTCCACAGGCCACGCACTTCTCTTCATCCACAGCTGGTACGCCGTTCTCCTTCACGTAGATGGCGTCAAAAGGACAAGCCTTGAGGCATGAAAGCAGACCGAGGCAGCCATATTCGCATATATTGTCTCCTCCGTGGAGAAGCGCCGCTGCATTACAGTCCTCTATGCCATTGTAATCGAACTTCTCATGCATCATGTTGATGTTGCCGTTGCAATGTATAACAGCGACTTTTTTAGCAGAAGCATCTGCCTTTTTGCCCATGATCGCAGCCACACTTTCTGCCACCGAAGCGCCTCCCGGTATGCAACCGTTCACAGGCGCTTCGCCGTTGATCACAGCTTCAGCAAATGCTGAACATCCTGCATATCCACAGGCTCCGCAGTTTGCCTGGGGAAGCACTTTTTCTATTTTTTCTATGCGTTCGTCTTTTTCCACATGAAAGACTTTGGAAGCGAGGGCAAGTGATACCCCCAGGATAAGTCCCAGCAAACCCAATATCAAAGCAGCAGTCATCTTTAACACCTACCCTATCTTCATTCCAAGGAAGCCCATAAAAGCAAGGGACATCAGAGATGCCGTTATGAATGTTATGGGGATACCTTTCAGTGATTCCGGTATATCGGCCAGTTCAAGTTTTTCGCGGATGCCCGCCATCATCACAAGAGCGAGTGTGAATCCCACGCCTGCGAAAAATCCGTTGAAGACCGTCTCTATGAAATTATATTCTTCTGTGATATTCATAATGGTTACACCGAGTATGGCACAGTTTGTCGTGATCAGGGGAAGGAATATCCCCAGAGCTCTGTAGAGATCCGGTATGGATTTCTGCAGGAACATCTCGATAAACTGCACAAGTGACGCTATAACCACGATAAAAGCTATGGTCTGAAGGAAATCCAGATGATATCTGTTCAGCACATATTTCTGCACCACCCAGGTCACCGCAGATGCTATGGTCATGACGAAGATGACCGCTCCGACCATGCCGAAGGCCGAATCGAGCTTCTTGGATACTCCCATGAAAGGGCAGAGTCCCAGAAACTTCATAAGGACGAAGTTATTAATAAAAATAGCAGAGACTGCTATGATAAGTATACCGCTTAATGACATCTCTCCTCCTATCCCTTTTTCCTGTTTTTGAAGTAGTTGATCACCGCGATGAGTATACCCATTGTGAGGAAAGCCCCCGGCTGGAGTATGAATATCCCCACAGGCTCAAACCCTTCTATAAGCTTCATGCCGAAGATCTTATTGGCTCCGAGTATCTCCCTGATGGCGCCTATAAGAGTCAGGGAAAGAGTGAACCCCAGCCCCATGCCCAGCGCATCCAGTATGGAAAGCCCTATGTTGTTTTTTGAAGCGAAGGCTTCAGCACGGCCCAGTATAATACAGTTGACCACTATAAGGGGTATGAAAAGCCCCAGCGACCTGTTCAGCTCCGGCGCATATCCGGCGAGTACAAGTTGTATGATAGTCACAAACGTGGCTATGACCACAATAAATATTGGTATACGCACTTTTGAAGGCACCAGGCTCTTGATAAGAGATATGACGATGTTTGAGCCGAGAAGCACAAACGATGTGGCCAGCCCCATCCCCAGTCCGTTGGAAGCGCTTGATGTCACAGCCAGCGTAGGACATAGGCCGAGAAGCATTACAAATGTTGGATTTTCTGCTACCAGGCCCTTTGAAAACTCTTTAAACGGTTTCATTCGGCGGCTCCTTCCGTGATGCTTTTAAACAGGCTGTCTGCAGCGCTGTTTATACTGTCTGTTACAGCGCTTGACGTGACAGTTGCCCCTGTGATGGCTGTAATGGCGTCTTCACCCTCTTCAGGGGATCTCTTTACCACCTCGATGGCTCCGCCTTTCAGGCCTTTATACTGCTCTGTAAACCATGTTACTTCAACATCGCCCTGTTTTTCCGTCTCTGTGCATCGGGCTCCCAGTCCAGGTGTCTCCGCCTGTTGAATGATCTTCACACCTGTTATACGTCCCAGGGTATCCATACCCAGCATTGCGATGATAGGCGTCGGATCGTATCCATAACCGTAAACTTTGACTACATATCCCATGATGCCGTCGCTGTTTTCAGCGACCCAGTAACGGTTTACCGCATGTCTGCCAATAAGAGCTTCGGGATCCATGTCCTGATCCATGAGTCTTTCCACATATTTTTCAGCCCCGGACAGGACAGCTGTCTTTGCCGATTCTTCTTCCATCGCCTTGATGGCATCGATCCTGGGCTTTGTCACTGTATATACTTTGTTCAGCACAAAACCGGCTATAAAGGTCACAGCCAGGAGAGCAAACCCAAGTTTTATTGTCTCTTTCATCTCTTTACTCCTCCCAGTACCTGAGGCACTGTGTATTTGTCAATGAGAGGTACAAAAATATTCATCAGAAGTATGGAGTATGACACTCCTTCGGGATATCCTCCCCATGTCCTTATTGTGAACGTGAGCACTCCAAGGGCTATGGCAAATATCCATTTCCCCTTCCCTGTCATGGGCGATGTAACCATATCTGTGGCCATGTAAAATGCACCGAGTATGAGTCCCCCTGTGAAGAGATGAAAAAGAGGATTACCGCTGAAGAGACCGTGTATCCCTCCAAAAGCCCATGTAAGGGCAGCCATGGTGCCAAGGTACCCCGCAGGTATGCGCCAGTCTATTATCTTGAAGATCAGCAGGACCAGAGCGCCGAGGAGCAGAGCCGCAGCTGTTATCTCACCGAAACAGCCACCTATCTTTCCCCAAAATGCCTGTTCCACAGTGGCATTGGAATAAAGGTTGTTTACCGCTGTGACAGCTGTCTCTTTCAATGCGGGATTGTCCAGCGCAGCTTTGGCGCTTTTCAGCGCTCCCAGAGGCGTGGCCGATGTGACAGCATCGATGAACTTTCCCGCTTCAGCAGCCGCAGGACTCTGAAACAGATCCCTTGATATGGAGAGAAGTCCTCCACGTGGAGCGGACCATCCCGTGGTCATGCTGGAAGTATATGATGCCATGAGAAAAGCTCTCCCTGCAAGGGCGGGATTGAAAATATTGTATCCCAGGCCTCCGAAAAGCTGTTTTACCACGACGATGGCGAATATTGTCCCCAGAGAGACTTTCCAAAGTTCGATCTGAGGAGGCACATTAAAGACAAGGAGCAGCGCGGTCAGCACAGCACTGCCGTCATATACCGTGATCTTTTTCCTGAACATGAACTGTGTCAATGCTTCTGAGGCCACTGCGGTCAGCAATGCAGTCAAAGTGACCCAGACTGTCCTCATGCCGAAAAGATAGACAGTGTGGATGAAAGCAGGCACAAGAGACAACACAACGATCCACATGATCCTTGTGATGGATATGTTCTTCTTAATATGAGGTGAAGTCGCCACAAATAATCTGTTCTCACCCATTATTTATCTCCCTTCGATGCGTTGGCTTTCGCCTTTATCTTTCTCAGTTCCATCTTGCCGAGTCTTACATACTGTACAAGAGAAATCTTTGACGGACATACGAAGGCGCAGCTGCCGCATTCAATACAGGCGCCGATATTCATGGATTCAGCATCTTCATATCTTCCGTTTCTTACAAGGGAGACCAGTTTTGTGGGCATGAGATGCATGGGGCATATATCCACGCATGAAGCACAGGATATACAGGGAGATTCCGGTTCCCTGGCCAATTCGTCTTTTTTAAATACAAGTATCCCAGACGTACCCTTGGTCACAGGGAGGTCTTTAACCGTATATTGGGCAAAACCCATCATGGGACCGCCTGATATGACCATTCCGGCGTCCTCTTTCATGCCGCCGGCAGTCTCAATGAGATTATCGTATGTATCCCCCACTCTGGAGATAAAGTTGGCTGTTTTTTTCATGCCCCCGCCGCTCACTGTTACAGCTCTTTCTATGAGGGGCTTCCCTTTGGCTACAGCTTCAAAAAGAGCAAATGCGGTACCCACGTTCTGGACGACGACTCCCACATCTATTGGAAGTCCGCCGTACGGTACTTTTCTGTCCAGTATCGAATCGATAAGCTGTTTCTCCGCTCCCTGAGGATACTTTGTTTTTACAACGGCAACTTCGATGGAATCAACACCTTTGCAGGCCTCCTTCATGGCAGAAACCGCATGGGGCTTATTATGTTCGATGCCGATAAAACCCTTCTGCGCCCCTGTGGCTTTCATGATAAGAGCCAGACCTTTTACTATTCCGTGGGGTTCTTCGCGCATGAGCCTGTCGTCACATGTGAGAAAAGGCTCGCACTCAGCCCCGTTTAATATCACTGTATCAGTCTTCTTCCATGGTGGAGGAGACAATTTTACATGTGTGGGAAACGTCGCGCCTCCCATGCCTACGATACCCATCTCTTCTGCGATCTCGATGATCTTTGACCCCTCTATGCTTTCTGTGTCCAGAGCGGGATATTCAAACCACTGGTCATCTCCATCACGTTCTATGACGATAGCCTTCCCTTTCCCCGATACAGGATTGGGGAAATTGCCTATGGCTTTCACTGTTCCCGTGACAGAAGCATGTATGTTAGCCGATATCTTACCTTTTGAAGCGGCTATTTTCTGTCCTGTCTTGACCTTGTCTCCTATTTTTACGATGATCTCCGCCGGGGCTCCGATATGCTGAGAGACGGGTATTATGACCCGTTCAGGCAGGGGCAGCCTTTCAAGCCCCTTTTCCTCGCTCAGCTCCTTGCCCTCCGGAGGGTGAATACCTCCCCTGAATGTCAACACCAAACACCTCCTTGATTAGAAACCCTTTTCGATCTTTATTATCTCATATTTTTTTGATCCACCTGGAGCTCTGACCAGTACTTTATCCCCCACTTTTTTTCCGATCATCACTTTCCCCACAGGTGATTCATTTGAAACTTTGTTCTGCGAGTAATCCGCATCATCCTGACCTACGATGATATACTCCACTTCTTTCAGTTCCACAAGGTCTTTCAGAGTCACTTTGACACCGACCACCACCACATCTGTACGCACTTTTGACTCATCGAAAATTCGAGCGTATGTGATCTTTTCCTGCAGCTCCGATATCCTTGACTCTATGATGCCCTGTTTGTCCTTGGCAGAGGAATATTCAGCATTCTCACTGAGGTCTCCCAAGGCGCGAGCTTCCTGTATGGCTTTTATGACAGCGGGCCTTTCCACCTTTTTTAGGCGGTCCAGCTCCTGCGCTAATTCCATGTATTTTTCTTTAGATATGTAAAATTCCTTCATCAGAAAGGCCTCCCTTGCAGAATAAACATCGTTGTGTGATGATTATAAATATTTTCTATTATTAGTCAACCCATTCATTTCGTATAGAGATACCTCTTGATCTTTTTCGTTGGAGTCTTCTCAAACGGCTCAGGCTGGAGTTTTATTCTCCTGATCTTGGCATAAGCCGGAAGCACCCCATTGGCGGTCTCTCTGTTTTCCTCCATCTTTGCCCTGATAAACTCTTCAAGGTCCCCTGCATCATACTCCTTTTCATCGATCTCGTCATAGCTGGGGTATACAAGAGCGTAAATCCCACTGCTGTCGCTCATTACAAGAGATTCCTGCACAAAGGGCATGCTGTTCAGCTTGCTCTCTATCTCCTCGGGATAGATGTTCTGACCCGAAGGTCCCAATATCATATTTTTGCTTCTTCCTTTTATATAGATGTATCCCTCGTCATCCACCAGTCCCAGGTCACCGGTATGAAGCCACCCTTCGCTGTCCAGAGCTTCTTCCGTCGCTGAATCATTGCGGTAATATCCCAGCATGACATTGGGTCCCTTCACCATGATCTCGCCTGGTATGTGAGCTGGATCTTCTGAGTCTATCTTCATTTCGCTGTAATAGATGCATTTCCCCACCGAAGCTTCCGGGTGCTTGTCCCAGGAAGCATATGATATCAATGGCCCGCATTCTGTCATGCCGTATCCCACGCTGAGGGGAAATCTCAGTTTCTTAAAAAATTTTTCAACATCGGGGTTCAGCGGCGCTCCTCCCACGATCACTTCGAGAAAATTGTTACCGAATGACTCATACAGTTTTTTCCGGATCTTTCCGTAAATTATCTCTCTTGAGATAGGTATGGATGTAAGAAACTTCAAGGACCCCTTTCCAAGGAGGGGCGCTATGCTTTTCCTGTACACTTTCTCGATAATAAGAGGCACCATGTTCAGCAGCCTGGGCTTTACTTCCGCAAGGGCTTTAAGCAATATTTTAGGAGATGGTATTGTGGGAAGGAAAGTGATATGACATCCCTTGGAGAACGGAAAAAGAAGGTCTATGGTACAGCCGTAGGCATGGGCAAGTGGTAAAAATGACAAGATGTTGTCTCCCGGGCTGAGGGGCATGTTTTCCTGTGAAAAAGCAATATTGACCATAAGAGACCTGTGGGGTATCATCACACCCTTGGAAAAGCCTGAGGTGCCCGATGTGTATACAAGAGCAGCACAGTCATCGGCTTCAGCCTGAGTCTCAAAGGGCTGGAACCCATCGAACTCTTTCTGCGGATCCCACCGTTTCGATATGTTCTTCCCTTCCTCGGCGGCATATAATATACTCCCTGTCTCAAATGAGACGATGAGCTTTATCCCTTTCAGTGATGTCTCATCGATCTTCTGGAACATACTTTCAGAAGTAAACAGTATCCTTGACGCCGAATGGTTCAAGATGTGATGGATGTCTTCTGGATGAAAATCCACAAGTATCGGCACTATTACCGCTCCAAACGATACCGTGGAAAGATAAGAGACAGCCCATCCAGTTGAGTTTTTCCCTAGAAGCGCTATCTTGTCCCCTTTTTTAATCTCCATGGCTTTAAAAAGGTCATGGTTTCGGCGCATCCTGCTGTAAAGATCAGCATATCTGATGCTCTCTCCGCCGTAATCAGTAAAGGCTTTGCGTTCTCCAAACGTCCCCATAACTTCGTTTATAACTGATATCATGTTTTTATGTTCCATACCTACCTCCCATTACGAGATTTTACATTAATTAGAATTAAACACAATACTTTTCTCTTTATACCCATGGCCGGTTACACTCTCTCATATGAGATGAAGGAAGATTGTGATGTTTTTTCAGTTGACAAACATACGCTCCTGTATTAATATACCCGTGCCTTGGAAACGGGGTGTAGCGCAGCCCGGTAGCGCACCTGCCTTGGGAGCAGG